>JAACEH010000107.1 GCA_011682595.1 Anaerolineaceae bacterium | reverse complement strand
TGTAGTCCTGTTGCGGCCAGGGTTTGGTGCTGCGGTCGTCTCTCTGGTTGGGCCACGGATCGAGCGCCACGGGCCGCTCTTCCTGGGGGTCCAGGAAGTAGATGTCGTGCGGGTCCAGGAGCGAGACGACGTGGAAGAAGGGGCGCTTGAGGACGATCCAGTCGCGGTTTCGCCAGAAGCGGCTGGCCTCGATGACCGTCGATTCGTCGAAACTGTTTTCGCAGGCTTCTTTGAAGCCGAGTTGTCCGAGGTCGGTTCCCAGGTGGCTCTTGCCGTGGTAGACGGTCAGGTAGCCGGCCTGTTGCATGCGGTGGCCGAGGGTGGTGACGTTCTGGTTCAGCGGCCCGTTGGGATTGCCGATGTTGCCGGGCATGCCGACCTCGCTGGGCATGCAGCCGGTGAAGATGGAGGCCCGGGCCGGGGTGCAGATTGGGTTGGTGGTGAACATGTTGTTAAAGATGACGCCGTGGCGGGCCATGGTGTCCATGGCCGGCGTGTCGGTTCCGAAGCGGTTGACGTGTGCCGAGATGGTATCGAACCGCTGCTGGTCGGTCATGATCAGAAGGACGTTCGGTCTGGCCAGTGGCATAACAGGGTTCTCCCACTTACTTGCTGCTCGCCGCACCTGGCCTGCGGACGAAACGCCGCGCACGGTGCCGGGGGCGTCCGGGCCATTGAAAAGACTTACTATAAAGGCCCCCGATTTCATGTCAAGTGCATGTCCGGCCGTCCGCAACCGCCGCGACGCGGGCCGGGCGAGCCGGGGACGGCGTCATCATTTTCGGGCCTCATGTGATTTTTCCGGAGTATAATACACTGACAGAGAGACGCCCGGCCCGTTTGCCGGGTGCCGGGGTCGGGAGAGTTGCTGGTGGAAGAATACGTCTGGATTTCCGAGCTGGCCCACCATCCGGTCTTTGTGGCCCACGCCCATCCCATTCTGCACCGTCTGGCCTCGCACTACGGCGTCCTGGTGACCATCGCGGGCCCCGACGACGATTCGCTGGAGGCATATCTGCAGGCCATTGACGATGCCGTGCGGCGCAAGGTGGCGGGCATCATGGTGATCGGCTGGGGCGACCGGCCGGTCGCCTCGGCCATCGACCGGGCCGTCGAGGCCGGCATTCCCGTGGTCACCACCGACAGCGACGTGCCGCACAGCAAGCGGCTGGCTCACGTCGGCACCAACTGGTTCCGCATGGGCCAGGCCATGGCCGAGCAACTGGGCGAACTGATGGGCGGCCAGGGCAAGGTCCTGATGCTGGGCATGCGCGGCCTGCAGAACATGGAGTCGGGGTTTCGCGGCTTCATGGACCGGATTTCCCACTATCCGAAGATACAGCTTCTCGGTCCCGAAGACGACCTGGACGTGCGCTTCGACAAGGCCAGGGCAATCGTCGCCTCGTACCTGAAGAAGCATCCCGACCTCAAGGGCATCGCCGGCTTCGACGGCAACAGCGGTCCCGGGGCGGCCCTGGCCCTGGAAAAGGCCGGCCGTCAGGAGAGCGTCAGCCTGGTTTGCGTCGATGCCGACGAGCCACAACTGAAGCACCTCCGCACCCGGGCCATCGACGTGGCCTTCTGCCAGAAAAGGGCGGCCTTCACTTACCTGGCCTTCCAGATGCTCTATACCTACAACCACGGATCGCTGACCACCGGTTATCGCCGGGGCATCATCAACATTCCCGGCAACATCGACACGGGTTTCATCGAGGTGACGCGGAAGAACGCCGACACTTTCGAGACCGAGTTGAATCTCGACGAGGCCTTCACCCGTCACGAACTCTCGCAGCAGTTGGCCCTGGTCTCGAGCATGATCGAGAACATCGACCAGGTGGCCCTGGCCACCGACCTCGAGGGCCGCATCGTCTATGCCAACCCGGCGGCCTCGCGGTTGTGCGGCTACGAGGCGGGCCAGTTGCAGACCCTGTTTCTGGAGCGGATACTCGATTTCGACGACCGCCGGCGTCAGCAGGTGGCCGAGTGTGTCGGCCGGGGGCGGTCGGCAAACTTCGAGACCCGGGCCCGCCGCAAGGACGGCTCGGCGTTTCCGGTGCAGGTCTCAATGTCGCCCCTGGCGGCCGGCGAAGGTGTCCGCGGCACAGTCGTTTTCGCCGTCGACATCACCAAGCGCAAGCAGGCCGAAGAGGCGCTTCGGCAGCGGATGAACCTGGAGAAACTTATTGCCACCATGTCGACCGAGTTCATCAACCTGCCGGCTGAGGAGGTCGATCCCGCAATAGACAAGGCCCTGGCCAGGCTCGGCCGCTTTGTCGGCGTCGACAGAAGCTACGTCTTTCGGTTCCGCGACGATACAACGAAGATGGACAACACGCACGAATGGTGCGACGAGGGTATCCAGCCGCACATCGGCCGATTGCAGGGCCTGGCCAGCGACGAGTACCGGCTGATGATGGCCAAGCTCAGGCGCTTTGAGACCATGCTTGTTTCTCGTGTGGCCGACTTGCCGGAGGGCAGCGCCGAGAAAAAGGAATTCCAACACGAGGGCATTCAGTCGCTGATGCTCGTGCCCATGGTCCTCGGCGGCTCGCTGGTCGGGTTTGTGGGCTTCGACTCGGTGAGGCGGGAAAGGACCTGGCCCCCGGAAGTCATCTCGCTGCTGGGGACGGTGGGCGACATATTCGCCAACGCCCTGGAACGCAGGCGGGCCGAACAGACCCTCCGGGAATCGGAGACTCGATTCCGCAATATCGTCGAATCGTCGCCTCTGGGAATGTTGGTCTACGAACTCAGCAGCGAGGGGCAGCTTGTCCTGGTCAGCGCCAATCCGGCGGCCAACGAGATTCTTGGCACGGACTGCAATCAGTTTGTCGGCCTGGCCATCGAGGAAGCCTTCCCCGGGCTGGCCGAGACCGACCTGCCGGACCGTTATCGCGAGGTGGCCGGAAGCGGGATCCCGTGGCACACCGACGAATTCCCCTACGACCACGGGGGGATCAGAGGAGTTTTCGAGGTCCATGTGGACCAGATGTCTCCCGGCGGAATTGTCGTCTCTTTCCGGGACATCACCGAAAAAGAACAACTCGAAGCGCAACTGCTCCAAGCGCAGAAGATGGAGGCCGTGGGCCGACTGGCCGGCGGGGTGGCCCACGATTTCAACAACCAGTTGACCGTCATCAAGGGCTACAGCGACCTGTTGCTGGCGGAGCTCCGCGAGGGCGATCCGCTGGGTGAGTCGCTGCGGGAGATCCGCAACGCCGCCGCGCGGGCCGAGAGACTGACCAACCAGCTCCTGACCTTCAGCCGTCGCCAGGTGCTGCGCCCGCTGGTCATCAACCTCAATGAGGTCATCACCGAGATGCAGAACCCGCTGGCCCGCATCATCGGCGAAGACATCGAGATCAAGGTGCTGACCGATCCGCAACTGGGCAACGTCAGGGCCGACCGTTCGCAGGTCGAACAAGCCATCATGAACCTGGCCATCAACGCTCGCGACGCGATGCCCGAGGGCGGGCGGCTGACCATCGAGACGACCAACATTGCACCCGATGACGTCCCCGTCCAAACCAGATCGGAACTGGCCCCGGGGCCACACATCATGCTGGCCGTGAGCGATACCGGGGTCGGCATGGACAAGGCTACCCGGGAACGTGTCTTCGAGCCCTTCTTCACCACCAAGGAAGTCGGCAAAGGCACCGGGCTGGGCTTGTCGATTGTTTACAGGCAGAGCGGCGGCTCGCTCTACGTTTACAGCGAACCGGGCCAGGGAACAACCGTCAAGATATTCCTTCCCCAGGTGGCCGAAGAGGCCGAGACGGCCCCGCAACTCGATTCCGTTGCACCGTCACACCGGGGCAGCGAGACCATCCTGGTGGCCGAGGACGAGGAGACGGTGCGGCAACTGATCGTCCGGGTGTTGCGCTCGCAGGGTTACACGGTGTTGGAAGCGGGCCGGGCCGACGAGGCGATTCCCCTGGGCGAGCACTACCGGGGCGACATTCACATGCTGATCACCGACATCGTCATGCCACAGATGCAGGGACCGGAACTGGCCGACCGGCTGCGAGACGCAAGGCCGGGCCTGCGGGTCCTCTACATCACCGGCTACACGGCCAACGCCGTTATAGACCGCCGCGACATCGATCCCGAGGTCAACCTGCTGACCAAGCCCTTCAGTCCCAATGCCCTGGCCATGACGGTCCGCCGCATGTTGGACGACGCCCCCGACGGCGGCGACACTTGAATCGGCGTCGCCCGAGCGGTACACTCTCACCAATCGTGCGAAACCTCAGACTGATTATCGCCTATGACGGTTCGGGCTATCACGGCTGGCAGTACCAGCCGGGGCTGCGCACCGTCGAGGGCCAGTTGCGTCGCGTCCTGTCGCCGATCACCCGGACCGACGTCGCCCTGGTGGCCGCTGGCCGCACCGACGCCGGCGTGCACGCCCGCGGCCAAGTGGCCAACTTTCGCACCGCCAGCACCATCGAGACCGGCCGCCTGCGCCGGGCGGTCAACAGCCGGCTGGGCCCCGACATCGTGATTCGCCGCATTGACCAGGTCGGCCCCGAGTTCCACGCCACCCATGACGCCCTGGGCAAGCACTACCGCTACTCGGTCTGGGCCGACGCCGAGAAGCCGCCCTTCGACCTGGCGGCCTATACTTACCACTTCCATCGGCCGTTCGACCTCCGGGCAGCCCGCAGCGCCGCGGCGCTGCTGGTCGGCCGGCACGACTTCAAGGCCTTCGAGACTACCGGTAGCCGGCCGCGCAAATCGACGGTGCGGACCATTCGTCGGCTCGACTTGCGGCGCGACGGCTCGCGGGTCTGGTTCGAGGTCGAGGGCGACGGCTTTCTTTACAACATGGTCCGCAACATCGTCGGGACGCTGCTCGAGATCGCGCGTGGCCGCTGGCCTGCGGAGGAGATTCAGCGGATCCTCGAGTCGCGCGACCGCCGAAAGGCCGGTCCCACGGCGCCGGCCCACGGTTTAACCCTGTGGCAGGTCTTCTACGACGAGGCCGCGGCGCTGGGTGCTTCGCGCGGCCGGAACGGACAGTCATGAAAATCGTTCACCTCATCACCCGCATGATCCTCGGCGGGGCCATGGAGAACACGCTGCTGACCTGCGAAGGCCAGGCCGACCGCGGGTACCAGGTGACGCTGCTTTCCGGGCCGACCAGCGGGCCCGAGGGCTCGCTGGTCCAGCGGGCCGAAGCGAATCCGAAGCTGGTCTTCGAAACGGTTCCCTCGCTGGTCCGCAGCGTCAATCCCCTGCGCGACTGGCAGGCCTTGCGGCAACTGGGCCGCCGGCTCAGCCGCTTGCAGCCCGAGGTCGTCCACACCCACTCCTCGAAGGCGGGAATCCTCGGCCGCCGGGCGGCACACCGGACCTGCCCCGGTTCACTTGTCGTCCATACGATTCACGGCCAGTCGTTTCACGCCTGCCAGGCGGCCCCGGTTCGCTGCTTCTATACCTTTCTGGAGCGGCGCATGGCCCGGGTGACCGACCACATCATCAGCGTCTGTGAGGCCATGACCGAGCAAGCTGTCGCCGCGGGCGTCGCCCCGCGGGAGAAGTTCACCACCGTCTACTCGGGGATGGAGGTTCAGCGGTTCCTCAACCCGGACGAACCCGTGGGTCGCGTGCGCGAGAAGCACGATCTGCCACCCGAGGCGACGGTCATCATCAAGGTGGCCCGGCTCTTCCATCTCAAGGGCCACGCCGACGTGCTGCGGGGGTTCGCCCAACTGGTCGAGCACCACCCCACGGCCTACCTCCTGCTGGTCGGCGACGGTCTGTTGCGACACAAGCTGGAGCACCTGACCGACCGGCTGGGCATCCGCCGGCGGGTTCGTTTCGCCGGGCTGGTTCCCCCGGAGGAAGTGCCCTCGCTGATTCACGCCGCCGACATCCTGGTTCACGCCTCGCTGCGCGAAGGGCTGGCCCGCGTCCTGCCGCAAGCCCTTCTTTGCAGCCGGCCGGTTGTCAGCTATGATGTGGACGGGGCCCCCGAGGTGGTCCATCCGGGCGAGACCGGCCTGCTTGTCGCGCCGAAGGATTGGCGGGGGCTGGCCCGGGCCATGGACACGCTGCTTTCGGACAAGATGATGCGCCGGCGAATGGGGGAACGGGGCCGCGAAATCTGCCGCCGGCAGTTCGATCACAACCGCATGGTCGATTGCATAGAAGAGGTTTACCACGAGGCGCTGCGCCGCAAGAGGGCAGCGGAATGACCATGGCCGCAAGCATCCAGCCCATTCCGGCTCGTCTTGGCGCGGAGCGACTTTGCTTTGCCCGTTGCCTGCCGTTCTGTTGGATGGCGGCCCTGGCTTTGACGGTGGCGGCTGTGGCCGCCTCACCCGCGGAGGCCCAGGATCGGCGCGAAAAGAACACCAATCTTATGGAAGAAGCCCAGGAACGCCTCGCCGAGGAGACCAACCCGGCCGAGAAAGAGAGGCTTCGCCGCAAGATCGAATATTACCGCCACAGTCTGGGGTATCGCGATTATCGCGGCCGCAAAATCACCTGGCAGGTCAGCTACCAGAAGCGGCTGCTGAAACAACTCGACGACGAGATCGCCCGCATGGAGTCGATGACCAAGGGCGGCTGGGGACTGGCCTCGAAGTCCGACGACTGCAAACGGGCCGTCCGCATCATGGCCCGCAACCTCCTGCAGCGCTCGGACCGCGAGGACGGCCAGAGCGAGCGGGCCCGGTACGGCCTGGCCGGTATGCTCCTGGTGCACAACGCCGACCTGATCGACGCCCTGCTGGCCGAACTGCCCAAGATTGAAGAGGCCCGCCAGGCCAGGGGCGCCACTGGCGACCGCGGCACTGTGACGCTGGACCGCGGCCGCGGGGCGGCCAACAGCCTGACCGACATGGCTCGCCGCATTGCCGACGGCCGGATGCAGATGGGCCACGGCGAGTTGGGCCGGCTGGCCGGGGACCTGCAGCGGATTCGCCAGGCCCTTGACTATGCCCGGACCGGCGGCTTGCCGCCCTTGCCGCCCGACCCGCGGGAGGCCGAAAAGAAAACCCTGGCCGAGATCGACCGGCTGCGGCAAAGGGCCCTCCGGCTCGGAGAGTCCCAGGGCGAGATTTCCGGCCTGCTCGTCCAGTACCTCGACCAGGCGAAGCTCGGCATCCCTGTCGAGCGCGTCCGTCCGCTGGCCCAGGTGCTGCTGGACCGGACGCGGACGGCCCTCGAGACGGCCGAATCGCTCGGGGCCGGCAAGATCGGCTCCGGGCAGTACCGCAAGAGGATGCTCGAACGACTGCTGGGCGCCCTGAAGCGACTCGACAATCCCGATGAACGCCAGGGCGGCTATGGCCGGATCAAGCAGATAGAACGTGACGACCGGGTCCGCCGCCGGATCGAGGCCCTGCCGCTGGCCGAGTCGACCCGGGCCAACCTGTGGCTGGGCATGGAGTGGATCGACGGGCAGATGAGCAAGCCGCCCGATGATAAGATGCGGCAGGAGGCCAATCGCCTGCGCGGCCCGCTGCAATGGCTGGCCTGGCGAGTGGGCGATCTGTACAAGGCGGGGGAGCCGTCGGCCAACACGTTCAAGGCCCCCTATCGCAAGGGCATCAAGTTCTTCGAGTCGGCCCTGGCTGCGATGAGCAAGGAGCTGCGGCAACCCAAGCCGGACACGCACCAGAAATGCCAGCGGCTTTACGGAGTGATCGGCGACCTGAACACCGTTGGCGATGCGGGCCGGGCCCTGGAGGCGCTGGGCCGTCACATGAGGCCGGCGGCCTCGATTCGCAACGTTGCTCAACAGGCGGCCGGCAAACTGTTCGACAACAACCCCGATGACGACCGCAAGGCCCGCCAGGTGCTGGGGGCCATGCGCGACGCCTTTGGCCTGCTGGCGGAGTTTTACGATACGACATTGCCCCGCCAGGCCCTGCTCGAAGCAAACCGGCTGACTCGCGGCAAGCACCAGGCGGCCTTCAAGAAGCAGGCCGGACGGTCGGACTCGCTGATCAAGGCCCTGGTCGAAAAGAAGGACGCCGAATACAAGTTTCTGGCCGGCAGCCTGCCGCTGTACCGGATGACCGCCGAGTGGATTGTTTTTCACGGCGCCGCGCGGCAGGGGGACGCCGACCGGCTGCGGGCCGCCCGCCACCTGACCGCCGACCCGAAGCTGATCGAGGAGATGGCCCGGCCGGCGGCCGAGCAATTGGGTGAAATGTTCGCCCGCTTGCCAAAGACCAGGCCCGACCGGCTCGGCCGGCTGGTCTGGCCCGTGGCCGGCCGCGAAAGAGCGCTTCGCACAGCGGTGCTGGCCCTGCTGGAATTGCGGCGCGAGAAGACGGTCGCCCCGCGACTGGAGATCGTCATTGACGACCTCCGCCAGACCTCGCGTGGCGACCCGGGCCTCGATATCCGTAACCGCTGGCTGGCCAGTTGGCACCTCAACCAGGCCGTCGAAGCCTACGCTCGCGGCTACGAGAAGACGGGCGACCATCACCTTTTCTACCTGATGCGGCAAAACCCTTTTCTGAAAATTCTGCTGTCGGACGACAAGGAGCGAAAGTAAATGGCCGGCAAACCCAAGCCCCAGGCGGTGGACTACCTGGTCGTGGCCCCGCACCCGGACGACGCGGAACTCGGCATGGGCGGCACCATGGCCAAACTGCTCGGCGCCGGGCGGCGGGTCGGCGTGGTCGACCTCACCAGCGGCGAGCCGACGCCCTTCGGGACGCCCGCGGCCAGGAAGGGCGAGACTGCCGCCTCGACCAGGGTTCTCGGCCTGACGGTCCGCCTGAACCTGGCCCTGAAGAACCGCGAACTGGAGGCCACGCTGACCAACCGGCGGCGACTGGCGGAAATTTATCGAACCCTGCGGCCGCGGGTCATCTTCATTCCCTACTGGCTCGACGCTCACCCCGATCACACTGCCGCCACCCAACTGGCCGAGCAGGCCCGCTTCCAGGCCAAGTTGACCAAGACGAAGATGGCCGGCCGGCCGCACTATCCGCCGCGCGTCATCTACTACTATTGCACCCACCTGCGGCGCAGCGCCGACGTGGCCTTCGTCATCGACATCTCCGGCGAGATCGAGGTCAAGACGCGGGCCGTCGAATGTTACCGCAGCCAGTTCTGGAAGGGCCGCGGCGACGAGGCGGGGGCCGTCCTGCAATACGTGCTGCAAGCCAACCGCTACTGGGGCATGCAGATCAACCGCTCGTTCGGCGAACCGTTCGCCGTCCGCGAAACGCTGGGCGTCGATTCTATCGACCATGTTTTCTAACCGGGAAACCATGAGGAAACCGCCGGAAATGACAGGGTACAGCGTGATCTTCGGCTGGCCGGCCAGGGCCCTTGCCGCCGGTCTGGTTCTTCTTCTCGGCGGCATCCCTGCGCAGGCTCAGACGCCAGCGTCCCGCAAGGCCCGGCCGCTCCGCGTGACCGGGCCGCTGGCCGAGGCGCCCGCCGGGCAGATGCTGGTGGTCTACATCCCCGAAGCGTCTCGCGTCATGGCCCGTATCGACGCCCTCTTGGCGGTGACCCACCTCGAGCCGTCGCAGAACCCGTTGCGCCGATGGCTGGCCGGACTGTCGCTGGGCCAGGAACTCGGCCCGAACAGCGAACTGACTTTCTGCATCGGTCCGCCGCCGCGTCTGGGCGGCCGTCTTACTCGGGCCACCCTGGTGAGCGGGCTCGACACGGGCCGGGTCGTCGGCCGCAACGAGGCGAACGACGGGGGCATCTACGTTCGCCAGGGGGCCCCGGACGTGATGCTGCTGGACGGGCCGACGGTCGCCCTGGGCGGCGGCGAGTCGCTGCGGGCGATTGCCGCGGCGCGGCGCGGCATTGGGCTGACGGTTCGCCAGAGAGAGGTGCTGGCCGACGCCGACGTCCTTGTGCAACTGGACCTGGCCGGGTGGTTAAGCCACCTGGAGCCGAAGTACCAGGCGGCCCGAGCGGCGTTTGCGGCCCGCGCCGCGGAGGCCCGACGCGAGGCTGAGGATTCCGACGAGGCCGCCGCCGAGCTGGCCATGGTCGAGCGAAGGCTCAAGGCGGCCGAAAGCCTGTGGGCCCGCCTGCACGAACTGCGGGCGGTGACCTTCGGCCTGATGGTCGGCCGGCGGGCGGTCGGCCTGCGCATGCACTTGTCGGTGGTGGCCGGCTCGCCTCTGGCCCGGGCCCTGGCCGGTCATCCGGCCCTGGCGGGCGA
>JAACEH010000350.1 GCA_011682595.1 Anaerolineaceae bacterium | reverse complement strand
GACGGTCGCCGGGGCGGCGATTCGCCTGGGCGACATTGCCCTGGTCGAGGGGCCCTTGTCCGAGGGCCTCCGCTCGCTGGTGATCTGCCCGTCACCACTGGCCGGGCGGAGCCTGTCGCTGGACCGCCGCCGCATACGCCGCCGGTTGCTGGCCAACCTGCCCCTGGCCGACTTTCGGCTGAGCGGGGCCGAAGCCTGCACGGTGATACGCGCCGCCGAGGGGCGCAGCAGCACGGCCTCCGGGAGGAAAGCTCCCGGCGAAAAGAACCGGCCGGTCCAGAGCCTGAGGGCCCTGCTGGAGCGGGTCATCGGCAAAGGGGTCGACCTGCCGCCGCAGGAGTACCGCGTGGAATTCGATTCGCGGAACGCCGCCGACCTGGCCCTGGCCGACGATGTCAGGACGTTCAAGGTGTCCGGCGGTTCCGGCGACAAGGTGGTCGGCCAGGGAACCTTCCGCGTGGAGATCAGTTCCCGCAACTCGCCCGGCGAAATCGTTCGCACCCTGTACGTTCGCTATCACGTGGTTTTTCTGGCCCAGATCGTTGTCGCCACGCGTGATGTGCGGCCCGGGGAGGTGCTGAGCCGCGACGACGTGCGCCTGGAGCGGCGCGAGTTTCGCAGCGACAAGGTTCGCTGGCTTCGCAAGGTCGACGACGTCGTCGGGACCACGGCCCGGGGGGCCATGGGAGTCGGCCAGATGATTCGCCGCGAAGACGTGGCTCGGACGTTCTATGTCCGCCGCGGCGAGCCGGTGACAATTCACATCATCGGGCGGGGCTTCTCGATGAAGACCCGTTCGCGGGCCCTCGAAAGCGGCGAATTGGGATCGACCATTGCCGTTCAGGGCAAGGACGGCAAGGCCCGTTTCTACGCCCGGGTGATCGACATCCGGACGGTCGAGGTCCGCCTGAGCGGCGCGCCGGAATCGTCGCCGCCGCCGAAGACAGCCCCGCAACCCGGCGACGCCCGCACAGAGCAATCCGGAAAGGAAGACACATGATGCGCATCGCGACGGCAGCGGCAACGCTTCTGTTCCTGGCGGGAAGCGCCCTGGCCGGCGGTTCGTTGTTCAAGGACGGCAAGCGGGCCCCGGAGGTGGTGATCAACGAGAAGGGCGAGGAGGTGACCTACGCCGACGGTGTCCAGCACGAGCCTGATCGCGGTCAAGAAACCGAAGACCAAGAAATTCGAGGTCCACGACATCATCACCATCATCGTTCGCGAGGAGTCGAGGTCCAGGAATGAGGCCGATGGCGAGGTCGACAAAGTGGCCAATCTGAAGGTGGAACTGGCCGACTGGATCCGCTTCAAGAAGTCGCACAGCGGCCTGAGGACCAAACTCGTCCCGGATGCCGGTGTGGCCACCGCAGCGCCGACCATCGACCTCAAGGCCAAGGGCAAGATTGACAACGAGGGCGACGTGGAGCGGAAGGACTCGTTCCTGACGAAGATCGCCGCCAAGATAGTGGACGTCAAGCCGAACGGCAACCTGGTGCTGGAGGCCAAGAGATATATCCAGACCGACGATGAGAAGATCGCCATGACCCTGACCGGCACGGTGCGTCCGGAGGATGTCGCGGTGGACAACTCGGTCAGTTCAAGCAACGTGGCGGACCTGGCGGTGACCAAGACCACCAAGGGCATGGCCCGGGACGGCCAGAAGCGCGGCTGGTTGGTGCGCCTGTTTCAGGCTATCAGCCCGTTCTAAAGTTTCCTGCGAGGAGCACATGACAATGCGGAGCAAGACGATTGTCGCAGTGATTGCGGCGACCCTGATGTTGCTGGCCGCGCTGGACGCCGCCCGGGCGGTGACCATCGGCGACATGACGCGCATCGAGGGCCAGCGGATCAACAAGCTGCACGGCCTGGGGCTGGTGGTCGGCCTGAAGGGCACCGGCGACAGCGGCGATTACATGCCGACCATTCGCCCGCTGGCTTCGCTGCTGTCGCGGCTGAGCGATCCGGTGATCAGCGTGGCCGAGTTGGAGGACACCAAGAACGTGGCCCTGGTGGCCGTGACCTGCACGATTCCGCAGGCCGGGGCCCGCGAAGGCGACCGCTTCGACGTGCAGGTCCAGAGCATCGGCAACAGCAAGAGCCTGTTGGGCGGGCGGCTCTTTATCACTCCCTTGCAGGGCCCGCAGAAGAATTCCATCGTCTACTCCCTGGCCGAAGGGGCGGTTCGCCTGGAGGACCCCAAGGTGCCGACCTCCGGCGTCGTCGACGGCGGGGCGGTTATCGAGGAGTCGGTCCTCACGGACTTCATCGAGGACGACAAGTTCCGCCTGATCCTTGGCGAGGCCAACAGCGGCTTCTCCATGGCCACGGCCATCGCCGAGGTGATCAACCAGGACGCCGAGTACGAGGTGGGCGTCAAGATCGCCAAGGCCTTGGACGCCAAGACGATTGAAGTCGAGGTGCCCGAGGCGTACCGCAAGAATCCGGTTCCCTTCATCGGCCGCGTTCAACGGCTGGACATGATCCTGCCCCGCACCAAGGCCCGGGTGGAGATCAACGAGCGGACGGGAACGATTGTAATCACCGGCAACGTCGAACTCAGCCCGGCCGTCATCAGCCACAAGTCGCTGGTGGTGAGCACGGTCCCGGCCTTGCCGGCGGCCGGCGGTCCGGGGCCGGACATGGCGGCCAGCGCCGCGGCGACCACTTCGGGCTACGTGACCGAAGGGCCGTTCTTCGACGTGGACCCCCAGCGCGAGGGCGGGGCCCGGTTGCGCGACCTGGTGACGGCCCTGAACGTGCTCAAGGTTCCGGCCGAGGACCGCATCGCCATCATCAAGCTGCTGGCCAAGGCGGGACGGATTCACGCGGAAGTTGTCTTCGCGGAGTGAGGTAAGAGGATGACCGGCATCGAGACAGGTTCGAGTCAGGCGGCCATGTTCGCGGCGGCCCCGCGGCCACAGGTTCCGCGCCTCGGCCCACGGATCGGGGCCCCCTTGAGCGAGCGGCAGGTGGCCCTGGCCCGCAAGAAGGTGGAGCAGTTTGTCGGCTCGACCGACCTTTTTCGGCCTGATGCTCAAGGAACTTCGCAAGACGACTCGCAACGATCACCTGCTTTTCGGCGGCCGCGGCGAGCAGACGCTGCAACCGCTGATGGATCAGGCGCTGGTTGAGAAACTTGCCGCCTCGCGGAACTTCGAGCTGGCCGACGCGGCCTTCGATCGTCTTTTCGCCAACACGCCGTACAGCAGAACCGTCACGGCCGACCAACTGGGCGTGGTCCTGTCGTCCGAGGAGAGACAATGAACCGTTGGCTCCCGGCCTTGCTGGGCCACCTGGACAACCTGGTGCACTTGAACGAGAAGCTGCTGACCCTGGCCGGGCGGCGGCATGAGGCCATGGTGGCCCGCGACGTCGAGCGTCTGGAGTCGCTGTTGGCCGAAGAGCAGCGCATCGGCCGGCGGATTCAGGCCGAGGGGCGGCAGCGGCAGGCGACGATGGTCCAGCTGGGAAAAGCCCATGGCCGATCGGCCGAGCAGATGGCCGGCCTCTCCCTGGCCGAGGCGGCCCAATGGCTGGACGAGCCGGGCCGAGCCCAGGTGCTGGCCCTGAGGCAGCGGCTCCGCCAGGCGGTGGCCCGCGTGCAGGAGACCAACCGGGCCGCCAGCATGCTGGCTCAACAGATGTTGCCGCACTTTGGCGAGTTGCTGGAGATTCTCCTGGGCCCCGCAGCGGGCGGGCGGGCCTACACGGCCGACGGCCAGGCGGTGTTGTCCGGCGGTGCTGGAATGAATGTTCTTGACATGCAGGCATGAGGTGAGTCGATGGGAATCTACTCGGCCCTGGGCATAGGGCGGTCGGCCTTGATGGCCAACCAGTCGGCCCTGGAAGTGGTCGGCAACAATATCGCCAACGCCGCGACGCCGAACTACAGCCGCCGGGTGCCGGTCCTGACGCCGGGCATCTCGCCGGCGGGCGGCGTCCGCCTTGAGCAGATCACTCGCAGCTACGACCAGGCGATCGAGTCGCGACTGCGCGGGGCCATCTCGGACGCTGCCAGCCAGACGGTCCAACATCAGACGCTGACCCGGATCGAAGGGCTTTACAACGAGATGACCGACTCGGACATTTCCACCGCCCTGACCGGGCTGTTCAACAGTTTCAGCGAACTGGCCAACGATCCCCAGGACCTGGGCCTGCGAACGA
>JAACEH010000106.1 GCA_011682595.1 Anaerolineaceae bacterium | reverse complement strand
GGCGGCGACCGCTACATCGAGCGGCTGGAGGGAAGTTTCACAAACGTCATCGGCCTGCCCATGGAACTGCTGGCCGAGATGCTCGAAGAGGTTGGTTACAACAGGAGGCCGGGCGAATGAAGGTCGGACCGCGAACGGCGCTGAACGTCGGCCTGCTGGTTGTGCTTGCGGCGGTGGTTGTCTTCGGCGCCAGCCAGTGCAACAACCGGCGGCGGAGTCAAGCGAACCGCTCCGGGCCCGGGCCGCAGACGGCCGACCGGCGGGGGCAGCCGCCACTGCGCACCATCACCATTCGGGTGGGCCTCGTGCCGGTGGTGGTCGAGGTGGCCGACGATCCTCGGGAGCAGGCGAGGGGCTACATGTTCCGCGACCCGCCGGAGAAAACGGGCATGCTCTTTGTCTGGCCCGACGAAGAGCCGCAGGCCTTCTGGATGAAGAACGTCGATTGGGACCTGGACCTGGCCTACATCGCCGGCGACGGGACGATTCGGCAGATCGAGTTGATGAAGGCCTTCGATGAACGAGGCGTGCCCAGCAGGCGTCCGGCCCGCTACGTCCTGGAGATGCCGGCCGGACGTTTCGCGGCCCTGGGCATCAAGGTCGGCGAGGTGGTGACCTTCCCGCCGGAACTCTCGACGCAGCACAACACAAAGGGCGGCCGGTGACACACCAGGCGAGCAACGGCAAGGCAGGGCGGCCCGGGGGCCGGCGTGCGCTGATTCTGTTGCTGGCCCTGATGGTGCTGGCCACGGGGGTTCGCCTGGGCGTCGGCCTGGCCCGGGTGGACCAGCTCTATTGGCTCGGCGACTCCAAGGCCTACCGCGAGATTGCCGACAACCTGGTCGACGGCCGCGGACTGGTGATGGCCGACCCGAGGGGCGGCGGCCGCCTGCGCTACGCCGAACGCATGCCGGGCTATCCGCTGGCCCTGGCCGCCCTGCGCTGGGCCTTCGGCCGCAGCGACGCGGCGGTGGTGGTTGCCCAGTCGCTGCTGGGGGCGCTCTCGGTCGCTCTGGCCTGGCTGCTGGGCCGCGAGGTGGCCGGCAAGACGGCGGGCCTGGTGGCCGCGGGCCTGGTGGCCCTGTCGCCGTGGCAGGTTTACTTCGCCACCGTCGCCCTGACCGAATGCTGGTCGACGCCGCTGCTTCTGGCGACGATTCTCTGCACCATGCGGGCGGCCGCGGCCGAACGGCCCGGCTGGGTCTGGGCCGTCGGGGCGGGGCTCTTTTGCGCCGCCCTGGGTTACGTGCACCCGGAATTCCTGGCCCTGCCGCTCCTGATTGGCCTGTTGGCCGCGATCGCCCGGGGCCGCAGGCGGCACCTGGCCCGCTGGGCGGTCGCCGCGGCGGTGGTCGCCCTGGCCCTGTCGCCATGGTGGATTCGCAACCGCGTGGTCCTGGGCGGAAACGTCCCGGCCACCACCCGCGGCGGCGTCACTCTCTACGACGGCGTGGGCCCGCAAGCCACGGGACGCAGCGACATGCGTTTCGAGCAACAACGGGCCTCCGAAACGCAACCCCTGGACGAACTGGCCTACGACGCGTACTATCGGCGGGCGAGCCTGCGGCTGATTTGCAGCGAACCGGGGCGAATCGCCGGCCTGGCGCCGCGGAAACTATCGCGGCTGTGGAGCCCCACGCCCAACCTGGCCGCAGGGCAGCGGCCGCTGTACCGCTGGGCGAGCCGCCTGGCCTACGTCCCCATGGTGGCCGGGGCCATGCTGGGGCTGATCGTCCTGCTGCGACGGCCGGGCCGGCTGGCCATTCTGCTGGCCCCGGTGGTCATGGTGACGCTGGTCCATGCCCTGCTGGTCGGGTCGGTCCGTTACCGCGTGCCGATCGAGCCGATGCTCTTTGTCATGGCCGGGGCGGCCGTCGCCTGGGTGCAGCGGGGGCCGAAGGTGACCGGCGGCTGCGGGGCGGCTGGAGGTTAGAGAAGCAAAACTTTTGCGCGCCGCGGCACGGGCTCCGAGTTGTGCCGGGGGCTTCGACATGTTGCGGCCTGGTGGGAAAATGGACCAAGAGCGGAAAGACAAGATCGAACTGTCCGAGGAAGTCCGGGCCAGCCAGTGGCACCACTTGCTGGACCGGGCCACGCAGCGGCTGCGAGCCATTCGCCACCGCCGCCGCCGGGCGCTGGTGATGGTCGCCGCGGGGCTGGTGGTCCTGCTGGTGGGAACCTACCTTTTCTACACCAGCGACCGGCAGATCAAGCGCCTGGCCGAGAACTACCTGGGCGAACTGTTCCACGGTGACGTCCACATCCACAGCGCGAATTTCAGTTTCTTCGGGGGCATCGAACTCGACGACATTCGTGTCGTCCTGGACGATTCCGCCAACCCGATCTTCGTGGCCAAACGCGTCTACCTGACGCACGATCCGCTGGCCCTTCTCCTGGGGCGACTGAAGGTGCGGCAAATCGAGGCCACCAAGCCGAAGATCCGCCTCCAGCGACACGACCAGCAGTGGAACTTCCAGAAGATGTTCCCGCCGCGGGAGCCCGACCAGCCGCCGGCACAACTGACCACGCAGACGCCGGTGGTCTACGTCGATCAGGGCGAACTGACGGTTGTGCAGTTCGAGCAGGGCGTCCAGGTTCACGAGCACAACCTGCGATTGTCGGGCGTCATCCAGCCGTCGAGCATCGAGCGGGGCGTGTTTCAGTTTTTCGCCAGTGACCTGACCTCGGCCGGCATCCGCGGCAACATCACCGCCGGTGAGATCGACGTGCCCAACCGGCGCGTTTCGTTCGAGGGTCGGGCCACCAACGTCGAACTGAGCGAAGCCCTGGCCGAGACCCTGCCGCAGGAGGCCCGGGCGGCTTGGCGGAAATTCCGGCCCACCGGCTCGGTCAGCGTGAAGGTGGCCTTCAACGACCGGCAAACCGACCAGGCGGATTTCGGTTTCCACGTCAAGGTCAGCCTGAACGGCGTCTCGCTGACCTACACCCACCAGGGACAGCGCTTCGACCTGCGCGACATGACCGGCCGCTGCGAAATCTCGCGCGACCGGCTTACCCTGGTGGACGTGCACGGGATGATAAGTTCGGCCGGCCGCAAGGAGCAACCCCCGGGCGGCAGCCCCCGGGCCGATGAGCCGCAGCGGGCCGATCCTCCGCCGTCGGGCGATCTCAAGGCGCAGCCTCCGGTGGCCCTGGCTTTCAACGTCAGTGGGACAGTGACCGGCATCGGCACCGACCGCCTGGGTCACAACCTTACGGTCAGCATCGATGACATGGACCTGGAGCGGGTGGGCGAGACGGCTTCGGGCCTTTCGGCCGGGGTGGCCTCGTTTTATCGCAACTTCAAGCCGACCGGCCGGGGGGAACTGAAACGCCTGCGGATCGTCAAGCCGCGGGACCCCGGGGCGGCGACCCGGTACAGCGGCGACCTCGTGGTCCGCGACGCCGGGTGCCGGTTCCGGCGCTTCCCCTACCCGGTGGAGCAGATCTCGGGGACCATCCACTTCGGGCCGCAGGGCATCACCTTCGACGGGCTCAAGGGCCGACAGGGCGGGGCCCGCATCGTCGCCAAGGTCGGCCGGGTGACCAACCCCGGTCGCGGCGCGGGGGTGGACCTTGTCATCCAGGCCGACGATCTGCCCCTGGACAAGCTGCTGAAGGAGGCCTTGAAAGAGCGCGGCCGGGGGTACCTGGACGTGTTCGAGAGCCTGCAACCCAAGGGCAAGGTCCGCCTGGTGTCGCGGCTGCACCGGCCGCCGGGAGTGGACCGGCGCTACGAGGCGGTCAACGAGATTACCCTCACCGGCACGGAGATCTGTTACAAGGACTTCCCATATCGGCTGACCGACGCCTCCGGAACCATCCTCATCGAAGGGCCGGTGACGCGGATCATCGGTGTCGAAGGCCGCCACGGCCCGGCCCGAATCAAGGTGGCCGGCCGGCTCGAGAACACGGCCCAGGGATCGGTCGTCGACCTGAAGATCGACGGCACGGACGTGCCGCTGGACGAGGAGCTGGCTTCCGCCCTGCCGGCCAAGCAGGGGGCCGCCTACCGGAGTTTTCATCCCTCGGGCCGGGCCAACATGACCGTGTCCGTAACCCGCAACGCCGAGACCGGCTGGCAGACCGTTCAGCAAGCGGACATCGAGCTGATCCGGGCGGGCATCGTCTTTGAGGACTTCCCGTACCCGGTCGAGGACATCAGCGGCCACATGCGGATCAGTCCCGGCGAGGTGGTCCTGGAGAACCTCAGCGGCACAAACGCCGAGGCGGCCATCACCGCCACGGGCTCGATCCGCGTGACCGACGAGTCCTACGCCATGGACCTGACCCTTCGCGGCAACAACGTCCTGCTGGACCGCGACCTTCGCGGCGCCCTGGCTCTTCAGTCGCAGCGGCTGTGGAACGACCTGCAGCCGTCGGGGCGGGTGGACGTGGTCTGCCGGCTGACCAAAGAGGCCGACCCGAAAAGCAAGCTGCGGACGCGGGTGGTCCTGAAGGCCCGCGACGTGTCGCTGGCCTACAAGCGTTTTCCGTACCCCATCCAGCACGCCCGCGGGCAACTCGAGTTCGACGGCTCAAAGGTGACCATTCGTCAACTGGTCAGCCGGGACAAGGGCGCCCGGCTGGAGATGAGCGGCTCGATCGACCTGCCCGAGGACGGGTCGGCCCGCAGCGACCTGACCCTTCGGGTGGCCGGGCTGCAGATGGACGAGCAACTCCGCCGGGCGGTGCCGAAAGCCTTTGCCGAGGCAATGGAGTCCTTGCGGGTGCGCGGCCGGCTTAACGTCAACCTCCGCAGACTTCAGTACAACGTCGCCGCCAATGGGGAGATTGACGCCACCTGGACCGGCAGCGCCGTGGTCGACAACGCCGAGGTGAACCTTGGCGTGCCGGCCGATCGGGTGGTGGCCTACCTGGAACTGAGCGGCTCGTACCGCAACGAGCGGTTGGCCATGGAAGGTTCGGTGACCATGCCCCAGGGCCGCATCGACGGCAAGGAGATCACGAACCTTCGGGCCCACCTGGTCCAGAAGGCGGGCTCGCGGCGGATTGTCATCGACCGCCTGGAGGGCGACTTCTACGGCGGCCGGTTCGGCGGCAAGGGACAGATTGTCCTGGGCAGCAAGGCCCGCTATGACGTCGGCCTGGTCATTCGCGACGTGGACTTCAAGCGCTTCGTCGCCGAGGGTATGCAACTGGACGCCCCGGTCGGCGGCGGGAGAATGTCGGGCGAGTTGGTCATCCGCAGTCGCACGGCCGGTGGCAACGGCGTGCGTGCCCACGGCGAGTTCCGCGTGAGCCAGGCCCAGCTCTATCGCCTCCCGGCGGTCGCCCAGATGCTAAATGTTCTGAGCCTGCAGCCGGGCAATCGTGGCTTCGAGGAAGCCGAGATCAGTTTCTTCGTGCACCGCGGGGCCTATATCTTCGAAAGAATCTTTCTCAAAGGCGGGGCCGTGTCGCTGTACGGCTCGGGGCGGATGGAGCGAGACGGCCGTCTCAACCTGGTCTTCAAGACGGCTGACCACAGCCCCGGCGGCATGTTCGATGCCTTGGCGGAACTGGCCGCCGGCCTGCAGCACGAACTGCTGGTGGTCGAAGTCACCGGCACCATGGGCGACCCGGTGGTCCGGCGGCGAAGCCTGACGACTCTCGGCGCGCCGCTGAAGGAGCTGATCGAAGCAATCAACAGCGGCCGCAAGGACCGCCAACAGGAAAAACGACTGCGCGAGGCCAGAAGGAAATAGGCCGGCCAGCGGTTGATCATGCAGGGGCACCCCTTGTAGGTGCCCGCGAATGTGAGTCTGCTTGCCATCGCGGGCACGGCCTGTGGCTGGAGTTGTCAGGAGTGTGCAGTGAACGGTGACGATCTGTTTATCAGCGATCTGCATCTGGACGAAACGGCCGGGCGGCGCCAAGCGGCATTGCTTGCCCTGCTGGACCGCCATGGGCGGCGGGCTGGGCGACTGATGATCCTGGGCGACCTGTTCAACGCCTGGATCGGCCGCAAGCAGTTCGGGGAGCCGTACGTCGTCGAAGTGATCGAGGCCCTGGGCCGCCTGACCGACAGCGGCCTGGAGGTCCACTTCGTGGCCGGCAACCGCGACTTCTACGGGCTGAAGGCCCTGTCGCAGCGCACCGGCATGGTCACCCACGCTCACGGCCTGGCCATCGAATCGTTCGGCCAGAGGGTGTGGGTCTGCCACGGGCACGAACTTTACAAGCACGACTGCCGCACGCACCAGGCCCAGGCCATCACCCACTCGCGGCCGGTCGAATGGTTCTTCGGCCACCTGCCCAAGCGGCTGGCCCTGTTCCTGGCCCACGGTTACACGACCCACTCGAAGCGCGTCGTCGGGCACAAGTCCCGCCGCATGCTGAGCGTCCCCGACGAGTCGTTGCGTGAACTCTTCGCCGCCGGTAACGAGGTGATCGTCTGCGGCCACACGCACACGCTGAGCCACCAGGTGTGCCGCTCGGGCGGGCACTTGGTGGGCCACCTGTACAACCTCGGCGCCTGGGACCACGGTCCGCACTTCCTCCGCCACGGTCCCGACGGCTGGCACTTTCACGGGTTGAGTGTGTAGAGGCGGATCGGGTCGGCCGCGGGCAGATAAGTCATTCGGTATCCCTTAATTCTGTGCTGAGCGAATCTCCTTCAGGTGAATGGTTACTCAGCGTGGCTGCATCCCGGATTTCTATCACGGGTTCTCTTTCTATAGGCGCGTCGAGCGTGTAGCCGTTGGCGGCGCGGAACAGGGCGGCCATCAGAAAGGCATAGAAAACGTAAAACAGGCTGGAGACGGCCAGTATGACCAGCATGGCCAGAACAACGAGTGACGAATTGGCGGCTACGGACACGCTAACCAGCACAATCGCGGCGGTCCAGATGAGCCCGAGAGCCAGCAGCAGCCCCAGCGGCAACAGAAACACGGCCAGGAAGGCCTTCGTCCGATGGCGCATGACGCGCCAGTTGTCTCGCAGGCAGTTGCGCCAAGTGACCTCCCGGCCGGTGAAAATGAACAGCGGGCTCATGAAAAAGAAAGCGTGGGCGGCAAAGGGTATCAGCACCAGAAAAGCGAGCCCGGCAATCCAGGCGACACCGGAACCGATTGACGACAGGGTGCCTGCACCGAGCGATCCCCCGGACTGAACGAGGATGATAATGCCGGCCGTGACAAAAAGCACCGTAGGCAGGCCGGCGGCAACCATTTCCAGAAGGCCCAGCAGGGCCAGCGGACCGTAGCGCGTGCGAAAGCCGTAGAACAGGTCGCCGGCCCGCATGCGGCGATTGTCGAATGTGCAGACCACCGACCACTGGTAGCCGGTGGCCAGGTGGATGCCCGCCAGGGGGTAGGCGACGGCGAGAATCGGAACTCCGAGACATCCGAACGGCAGCATGATGGGGATCCAAAACATCAGTGAGGCCAGCAGGAAGTAGCCGGTGGCCGGCCAGAAGTGGCGGCGGCACTGTCGCCAGGCGAGGCAAAACAGTTGCTTCAGGGTGTAATCCTGGCCGACGCGAAAGGTCAGGTCGGACGGCAGTTGCGACACACGTGGTTCCTTTCGCCCATCCGCTTGCGACATGTTGGCCACCCATCGGCAAAACATGATAATGTCGCGGCATCCGGGAATCAACCGATTAAGCTGCCAGACACGGTTCGCGGGTGTACGTCAAGATTGCAGGTAAAGTCAAGTAGATCTGGTCAACAGACCCGACGGGGGTGGCATGCGTCGCTGGCGACGCATGTTCCGTGGTTCCACGACATGGGCTCTCC
>JAACEH010000105.1 GCA_011682595.1 Anaerolineaceae bacterium | reverse complement strand
AAGGGATCGTTGAAGGCCCAGTGCTTGCACTCGCCCTGGCCGCCCTGCATCACGACGCAGCGCACCTCGTCGTAGCTGCGGCTATAGCCTTCCAGGTCGCCGGTCGGAAAGTGCAGGTGGGCCAGCGGCTCGTACTCAAAGGGAATTGCACTGCGGATGAGGGGGTGGTTACGGAATTCCCGCACCGCCAGCCGCGCCGTTGCTGACGGGTCGGCGGGCTCGGGCTCGGCGGACGGTTTGTCAAAGGGGTGGCGGGGCGGTCTCGGGCGGGTTTTCGGTGCCCGACGGCGATTTGCAGGACTCGCCTGGGACCATATTTTGGTTGACCAGGCGGCCCCCGGTGTGTAGTCTAACCACGATTTTCCGGGGTGTTTCGCCACTGTCCATTTCCGCCTGAGTAACCGGTTGAGGCATGTCATGACCATGCGAAAAGTGAAACTTGCCGTGCAAAGCGTTTTTTGGCGAAAAGGTGTGATTGCCGTGGCCGTCCTGGCCATGTGGGCAGGCCATCCAAGCCACCTGAGAGCCCAGTCGCCCAGGGCCAACCAGTTCTTCCGCCGCGAGCAGTTCCTGGAGGAAGAGACCCGGCAGCGGCTCGACGCCAACATTCCCAAGAAGCAGAAGGCCATCGTCACCTGGGGCGGCTACATCATCCCCCAGTGGCAGCAGTACGACGACGTGCGCAAGCAGTCGAATTTCCGGCAGGTTGACCTGCGGCTGTGGGGCAACGTGGTCATCGACGAGGTGCACCAGATTTACGCCCGCATGAAGCTGGCCTACACGCAGTTCGGGCCCGGCGACAGCCCCTTCGGCTGGGAACGGGACCTCGAAGGGCCTAATCTCGACCAGGGGTTCTACGAGTTGCGTCTGAGCAAGGCCCTCGAGAAATACTACGACCTGAAGCTGCCCTTCGATTCGCGGATTACCGTCGGCCGGCAGTTCGTCGAGTTCGGCAACGGCCTGTCGCTGTCGGAGGTCCTCGACGGCGGCACCTTCAGCGTCGAAACCGGCCAGTGGCGGGCCACGGGCCTGTTCGCCACGACCATCCGCAGCCAGACGAACATCGACCTCTCCCCGGTGGTGGCCGACCACATGGACCGCACCCTGGGCGGCCTGCAGATCGATTACCTGGCCCTGTCGGGTCATCAGCCCTTCGCCTACTTCCTGGTGCAGCACGACTCGACCGAAGAGGAGCCCGAGAACCTGAACCAGGAATACGACTACGACAGCAACTACTTCGGCTTCGGTTCCAACGGCGAGGTGGTTCAGAACCTGCGCTACGCCACGGAGGTGGTTTTCGAGACCGGCAGCAGCCAGAAGCAGAACAACCTGGGCGGGGCCGACATCCGGGCCTTCGCCTTCGACCAGTTGTTCGAGTACTACATCCCGCACAAGACCGAACCGGTGATCGGCATCGAGTACGCGGTGGCCTCCGGCGATCGCGACCGCAGCAGCGCCAACTCGACCATCGCCGGGAACCTCCGCGGTCACGACAACGCCTTCCTGAGCATGGGCTACATCAATACGGGGTACGCCTTCGCTCCGGAGTTTACGAACCTGCAGTTCATTCGCACGGGCTTGCGTTTCAAGCCGCTGCCGGACAACAAGGCCCTGAAGCGTCTGGAAATAGGCAGCGACCTGTACTGGTTCCTGAAGCAGAAGCACAAGGGGCCGGTCAGCGATTTCCGGGCCGACACCGAGGGCCGGGAGCTGGGCACGGAGGTTGACGTCTACGCAAATTACCGCATTCTCAGCGACTTGGCGCTCATTGTGCGCTACGGTCGTTTCTGGACCGGCGAAGCTTTCAGCGACGGCGAAATCCGCGATTATCTGTATGCAGGGCTGCTTTTCAGCTTCTAAGCCGCCCGCTGTGGTGAAGGGCTGATTTGCTTTTCGACGTATTGGGCCTATACTTGAACTGAAGGAGATTTTCGCCATGACGGCGCCATATCGACTGACAGCGGGACTGCTTGTGACAGCGCTCTGTCTGGGCTTGGCGGCAACGCCGCCGGCGCGGGCCGATACCCCGGGCCAGACCGACGCCGAGTTCTCCTACAAGCAGGTGGCCATGATCGACGACGGGTACCGCGCGGTGGCCATCCTGGCCCGCGGCAAGGACGACCTGAAAGAGCCCGCCAAGGCCCGCGACTTTCTCGTGGAGAGCCATGTGGCCCGGGAAAAATGGGGGCTGGACGCCAAGACGCCGCTCTCGAAGGGCAAGCTGGCCTACATGGTCTGCCAGGCCCTGGGCATCAAGGGTGGCCTGGTCATGCGACTGTTCGGGCCGAGCGAGCGTTACTGCCTGTTCGAGTGCGAGTTTCTGGAACTGATGACCGGCGGCGCGACATACGAAAACGTGACCGGCGGCGAACTGGTCAGCACCATCGATCGGGCGGACCAGTACAAGCAGGCCGCGGAAGCCGAAGCCGCCAGGAAGGCCGCCGCGGCAGCCGCGGCCGGACAAGGCCAGGCCGGTGAAAAGACAGCCGCGGAGAAAGGCAATAAGGACGTCGCGGCGACCGTTAAGAAAGTGGAGATCCCTGGGAAGGGAAGCACCAGGATCGACAGCGCCGAAAGCAGCGAAAAGGCCACGGGAAAAACAGCCCCGGTCCAAGAGGTTCGCAAGATTGCGGACGCCCCGGGCGATGCAGCGAAACCGAAGCCGGAATAAAAGGGCTCCAGCCGCCCGCCGGCTCTGATGCCACATCAGGATCTCGAGAGTTCTTCTCTCGCCAGGGGGACATAGCTATGCAATGGGTAACAATGCTGACAGCGCTGCTTCTGGTGCTGTGCCTGTCGCCGGTTTGGGCCATAGCCGACGACGACCAGCAGTCGGAAACCGGGACAGCCGCCAAGGCCGACCCGGCGAACAAGACAGACGGGCAGCCGCAAGACAAGCAGGACAAGGAGGCCACGCCGACGGCGACCTGTACGGTCAAGGAAACCACTCGGACGGTCCAGTGGCGGCCCGGCCCGGAGGCCGAGTGGCGGAAGGCGAAGGTCGGTGACAGGTTGCCGCTGGGAGCGGACATCCGCACCGGGCTGCGGGCCTCCTGCCGCCTGGAGTTCAGCGAGAACTCCTCGGTGGTGGAGGTGCAGCCGATAACGCAGATCCGGATCGGCGAGTACGAGAAGGTCGGCCGGAAGATACGCACGCGGCTGTACCTGAAGCAGGGCGCCGTGAGGGCCGACGTCGAGAGGGTCCGCTTCCAGAGCGACTTCGCGATCGTTTCGCCCGAAGTGACCCTGGCCGTCCGCGGCACCACGGGCATCGAGCTGAAGCGGTACATGGACACCGGAAGCCACAGCAGACTGATGTTCACCGGCCTGCTCAAGGTCACTAACAACCAGAACGGCCGCAGCCGCAAGATCCGTCCCGGCGACAGGGTCGCTCCGGGGATGAGGCCGGCCATCAGGAACGTTCAGAAGCTGCGACTGGTCAAGGTCTATGACATACGCGGCGGCAACACGCCGGCCGAGATGCGAAGCATCGCCAACCGCGTGCAGACCTTTGTCGGCACAGGCAACCAGGCGGCGCCCGGCGGAACCCGTTCCATCGGGGGCCGCGCCCGCACTACAAGCGCCAACAGGCGGGCGACGAACAGCTTTTTCCGCAAGCACCCGAGGCGTCTGCCGAACATATCGCCCAAGAGACGGCGACGGGTGTTGACCCGCATCAGGGCGAGTTCCAGCGGCGACAATGACGAGGTCGGAAGCGGCATGTGAGGCATCGCCCGCTGCGAAGGCGGCATTGGCATCGCAGCACAGGAGAAGGAGGGCTGAGTTGACCAGACTGGCGACGGTTTTGTTGGGGTTGGCGGTCATGTTGTGTGTGTCGCCGATTGTGGCCGCGGATGACGGTGCCGCGAAGCCCGAAACGACAACGGCCCAGGCGGCGAAAAAAGGCGGCGATCAACAGAAGGCTGCTGAGCCAGCCGCTGCGGGGCCGGTGGTCTGTGTGGCCAAGGAAGTCAACCGTTCGGTCAGTTATCGGCCGAGGGCCGGCGACAAGTGGCGGCCCTTGAAGGCCAACGACGCCCTGGTCCTGGGATCGGACGTCAGCACCGGGCTGCGAGCCATCTGCCGCCTGGAGTTCAACGGCCAGGTGAGCATCGTCGTCGTCCAGCCGATGACACAGATCCGGATCGGCGAGTTCGCCAAGATCGGCGACAAAGTCCGCACGCGACTCTACCTTAAGGGAGGCACCGTGCAGGCCGACGTCGCGCGGGGCCGTTTCCAGAGCGACTTTGCGGTCGTATCGCCGGAGGCCACCCTGTCCGTCCGCGGCACGGAAGGCATCCAGATGACACATCACCAGGACACCGGGACCACGGTGAAACTACTGAAGAAAGGTTTGCTCCGGACCAGCAACAACAAGACCGGCCGCGGCCAGAACGTCCGTCCCGGCGACAAGGTGACCGGCAACATGGACCCGCCCATCCAGAATACCCATAACGACCGGGTGGTCGCTGTTTACGACACCCACGGGGGCAACACCAAGGGTGAGGTCAAGAGCATCAAGGGCCGCTCCCAGACCTTCAGCGGCACCGGCAACCAGTCCGGCCCCGGGGGCAGGAACTGGATCGGCGGCTTCGCCCCGGGCTCCAGTCGCAGCAAGGCGGGCAAGGCCAAGTTTTTCCTGAACAACCCGAGCCGTTTGCCCAACTACGCGCCGCCGCCGGTCGTCACGCCGAAGTCATCGTCGTCCAGCAGCGGCGGCAGCCAGGAATACGAGAACTAGTAAAGGCGGCAGCGTGCCGCAGCTCAGGCGGGATGAACCCAGGTTCGCGGCGTGGCCGGCCGAAGAGTTCTTTCTGACAGCAACGGGGCGGCTGGAGTCGCCCCTTCTTTCTGCAGCCCCGGGTTGCCGCCATGACCAAATCGCGAGTTCGAAGTATCAGCCGCTGGAAAGCCTTCGCCGTCGGCATTGCCCTGACGGCCGCCCTGACACTGCTCTACCTGGTTCGACCCGAATCCAAGACCCTCGAATCCTACGCCCGGGACGTCGCCCTCTGGAAGGCCCGGCCCAGGAAGACCGTCTCGCAGGACATCACCATCGTGGCCATCGACGACAACGCCCTGGAACTGATCGACCGCTGGCCGTGGTCCTGGCGCGACCTGGCCGGCATCGTCGACAGCCTGTCGGCCCTCGGGGCGAGGCTGATCGTCCTGGACATCACCTTCAGCATCGAGCCCAAGCCCGAGGCCCCCGAGAACGCCAGGCCGGGCCAGGAGGTCATTCTCGAAGACCCGATCGCCCCGCTGCAGGAGGCCATCAAGCGCTCCGGCCGCACCCTGCTGACCTACTCGCTTTACTCGAAAGAGGCGCTGTCCGACCCGCTCTACCTGCGGATGGAACGGCTCCTGACCGAAGAACCGGGGCTGAGCCGGGAGGGCCTGGCCGCCCGGCTGGGGGCCACCGAGCAGGAGGTGGGCCAGTATTTTGTGACCGCCCTGCGCAAGGCGCTGGAGAACTGGCTGGACAGACAGTTGCCCGGCGAGTTGAATTACGAGGCCATTGAAGACAAGCTGCAAGGCGTTTTCGGAAACCTCTCGGAGAGCGAGAAGGAGAATCGCCTGTACCTGATCCAACTGGCCGTTGGCTCGCTCCAGCGGCGCCGCTTGCTGATCGAGCGCGGAGCAGTCCCCTACGAGGCGCTCGATCCCTCGTGGCGGCTGCTGTCCGCCATGCGGGTCGACGCGCCGCTGGTTCAGTTGACCGAGGCCGCCGACAGCAGCGGATTCGCCAACGTGCTGCCCGACGCCGACGGAACGGTTCGCCGCATCCCCCTGGGCATGAGATTCGGCGAACACGTATTGCCACAGTTGGCCCTGCAGACGGCGATGCGGGCACGCGGGATGCGCAGCTACACCCTGCGCCGCGTGGCCGAGGACGAAATGCAGATCGTCGGCGACGACGGCCGGACGATCCGCGTCCCCGTCGGGCCGGACGGCCAGATGGTCATCAACTGGACCGAAAGCCCGCGAACCGGGAGCGACGACCCCGGCCGAAGGTTCCGCCGCCTCCAGATCGCAAAGGTCTACGAACACTATCTGCTGTTCAGGAACGAGCCGCAGTATCACCGCAACATGGCCTTTGTCGCCAAGACGTTCTCCAAGGCCGCCCAGAGAGAGGCCGCCTACCGGAAGTGGCGGCTGGCGATCGACAACGACGCGGCAGCCGAAACTGTCAAGAAGCTGCGCAGCGAACTGGAGGCCGTTGACGAGCCGCTGGTCATGCAGCTCATGACGCTCGACCCGAAAACGGTGGACAAGAAGACGTTCGACCGTTTGCAGAAGATTCTCGTTTCAGTCCGCAAGTACTATAACAACTTCGAAGCCGACGCCCTGCGACTACGCAAGCTGGAAGGCCAGTTGTCCGGCTTCATCCGCGACCGCATCTGCTTTGTCGGCATGACGGCCACCAGCCTGGCCCCCGATCTGAAGCCCACGCCCATCCACAAGCAGTACCCCGGCGTGGCCGCTCACGCCTCGATCACCGACAACCTGCTGCGGGAAAGGTTCGTCCGCGAAGCGGGGCTGCCCGCCACGCTGGCGGTGATGATCATCGTGGGCGCCGCGGTGACGATACTGGCCGGCTGGCTGCCCACCATGCGCGGCCTAGTGGCCAGTATCGCCCTGCTGCTAGCCTATTACGCCCTCAGCCTGCACCTGTTCAGCAGCCGTGGTCTGCTGATGCCGCTGTTCGGCGTCACGGGCGTCGGCCTGGCCAGCCTGATGGGCGTGATGACCTATCGCGAACTGACCGAGGGACGCAACCGCCGCTGGATCACCGGTGTCTTCAAGCAGTACACCTCCGGCAAACTGGTCGACGCCCTGGTCGGCAACCCCGAAATGCTGGGCCTCGGCGGACAGCGGCGAGAGATGACCGTCTACTTCTGCGACATCGCGGACTTCACCTCGATCAGCGAACGGCTCGACCCGCCAACCCTGGTGGCCTTCCTGCAGGAGTACCTCGAGGAGGCGACCGACCGCCTGCTCGACCAGGACGCCACACTCGACAAGTACATAGGCGACGCCATCCTGGCCTTCTTCGGAGCCCCGGTGGCCATGGACGACCATGCCGCCCGCTGCCTGCGGGCCGCTCTGACCCACCTGAGGATCCTGCCGGAAGTGAACCAGCGATTGCAGCAAAAGGGCCTGCTGCCGGAAGGCACCCAGCTCAAAATCCGCATCGGCATCTCGACCGGCCCCATGGTGGTCGGCAACATCGGCTCCTTGCGGCGCTTCGACTACACCGTCATCGGCAACACGGTCAACGTCGGAGCCCGGCTCGAGGGGGCGAACCGCTTCTTCGGAACAACCGCCCTGCTGTCCGGGGCGACGCAGGAGCAGGTCGGCGACGAGTTCCTGCTGCGCCGTATCGGGCCGGTGAAAGTGGTCGGCAAGAGCGAACCCATCGAGGTCTACGAACTGCTGGACGACCAGCCGCCCGGGGCCCGCGACGGCCTCGACGACTACCACGCCGCCGTGAAGGAATTTGAGGAGGGCTGGTTCAACGAGGCCCGCCAAAAGTTCGAGCTGGCCCTCAAAGCCCGCCCCGGCGACGGTCCGACCACGGCCTACCTCAAACGCATCGAGGCCCTCCCGCCCGACGGCCGACAGGCCAAGCCCGGCCCCTGGGACTTGCTCAGCAAGGGCTGACGCCGAGCCCCGAAGGGGCGACAGAAACAGTCGCCCGGTGCCGTCCGCCTTCGAGCCCCCGGAACGAGTCCGTGTCAGTGTTTACCTTGCGGCTTCGCCTTAAGAATAACGACCTCATGCAGGGCCACGTTGTCGAAGTAGTAATCCCCCGGCGGCCAGTAGGCGTAGATCATCAGCTTGAGGTACTTGATCTTGCGGCCCTGAATCTCCTCGGGCCGGGGCACCGTCAACAGCCGCAGATTTCGCTTCCATTGTTCCGTGTTCTCCAACGACCGCAGGCTCAGGTAACCGTCGTAAACGATGCGCTGGTCACCCTCGACGTCGGCCCAGCCACGGAAAAAAAGTTTCGGGAAGAAAAAGCCCGTGCTCTTGCCGCGGTAGTCGATCCGCAGGCGGTACGTCCTGCCCGGGATGACCGGAATCGGATCGCTGTAGACGTGCACACCGTAGATTCCGGCTACGGTGTTGTACTTCGCCCCCGTGGTCGGCGTCTTTTTCGGCGCCGCCGATGCGGGGTCGCCCGCCTTGAACTTCTGAATCCACTGCTTGTACTGACTCTCGTAAACGTCGGTGTCCAGATGCAAGACGCGGCCGCGATCGCCGTCCCCTTTTTCAACGAAGATCGTCAGGCCGTCAACACGCTGCCAGCCCTGCGGGTCCACGCCGTTCTGCTTCAGCAGCTCGAAGCCGCCGTTGGCCACCAGGTTCTCCCTTCTGACCCTGGCCCGGGCGGCCGCCTCGGGGTCGGCTTCCCGGAATCGTTTCGCCTTGGCCAGCCCGGTCAGGTCGGTCAGCACCTGGTCGCATCGGGCGTTGACCAGTTGCGGTTTGGCGGCCCGGTAGACCTTCCTCAGGATCGGCCGCGCTGCGCCCTCGCGCAGGTCCAGGCCCGCCACGTCCAGCGTGTAGGCGCCGTCGGCGGCCCTGGTCACGCGGCCCCACAGGGCCAACTCGGCGGCAAACCGCTGGCGGGTCAGTTTGGCTGCAACCTCGACCTTGGTCTCCAGTGTCGGGGCCTCGCCCGGGGCGAGCATCTGCTTCAGGCTGAGCACGTCGATGAGCGTCAGCCGCCCGAGCCGGGCCGCCCGCAGGCGCAAGCGTTCGCTGAGCTTTGTGCCGAGACCGGGGTTGGCCGGCGAATCGAAATCGAAAATGACAATCACCGGCCGCCGGTTCGCCTGGCCGGCCTGGCCGGGCGGGGCTTTTTCGGTCGTATCCGCAGCCAGACCAAAAGCGCACAGGGCCGCCCCGATCGCCACGGCGACCGCTGAGGTCACCAACAGGTTGTGCGCTGAGGCTTTCATGGTCGTCTACCAATTAAACGCCCGCCCGGGGAGCGCCATTGCACAGAAGACGGGTGGACCCGGCCAGTGTGTCAGGCGGCCGCCGGGGCGTCAACCCTTTTTGAAACATCCGCACTTGCCGCGACCAGGGACTTGCGGCGCCCCAGGTCACTTCTGTATCATGTGGCCCGGAGAGATAGTCTTGAGCGACGAGCCAACGAAAATTCGCAAGGCGACCATAGGCGACGTGGAACGCATCCACGCCCTGATCTCGGCCTGCGCCGCCGAGCAGTTGATGCTGGCCCGCAGCCGCAGCGAACTGTACGAGTCGCTGCGCGACTTTGTTGTGGCCGAGCAGTCCG
>JAACEH010000104.1 GCA_011682595.1 Anaerolineaceae bacterium | reverse complement strand
GTCGCTGGCGACGCATGTTCCGTGATTCCACGACATGGGCTGGCAAGCAGCCCATGCCACCCCGTCGCATGAAAAATCCACCTACAAACGTGACCTGCACCCCCAAGACGACGAGCGGCCCTAAAAACATTGCCGTCGGGGACGCAGTGGCCTATAATCATTGGTTCCTGCGGCCGGGTGGCTCGCTCCAGAGGTGCCGCCCCCGCTGAACCGAACGAGGACGATACACACAGATGATAGACAACAACCAGGACCAGGGCCTCCGCCCTGACAGCCGGGACAATCCTGAACCCACGCAATCGACGGCCGAGGAGGCTTCCGAGGCGATTGCCGGACAGTCTGAAACGAGTGAGCCGGCACAAACCGCTGCGCAAGCGCCCCCAGAACAAACACCTCCCGAACAGGCGGTCGCTGAGGGTGACGGTGAGGCGGCCGCTGGACAGCCGTCCGAACCGCAGAAGGTTGCCGAGGGCAAGGCCGACGGCCGGCAGAAGCCGCGCGCGGACAAGGATCTGGTCTGCATTCGCTATGGCCGCATGGGCTCCCTGGGCCTGTTCCGTACGAAGATAGGAGAAGTCGCCCGCCATGCCAGGGTGGTCATCAAGAGCGATCGGGGTCTGGAGATCGGCACCGTCCTGTGCATGGGCAACCGGCAGATGGCCTACGAAGGCCGGCCCCTGAAGCGGGCCGGGACCATCCGCCGCATCGCCACGCACGACGATCTGATAGACGAAGGGCACCTTCACAAGTCGGAGCAGAAAGAACGGAAGTTCTGCGAGCAGCGGATCAAGGATCGCGGTCTGCCGATGCAGCTTGTAGCCGTCGAGCATCTGTTCGGTGGCGACCGCATCATCTTCTTCTTCCTGGCCGAGGGGCGCGTCGATTTCCGCGACCTGGTCAAGGACCTGGCGGAGGAATACCAGACGCGGATCGAGATGCGGCAGATCGGCGTGCGCGACGAGGCCCGGTTGCTGGCCGACTACGAACGTTGCGGCCAGTTCATCTGTTGCCGGGCTTTCATCAAGGAGTTTCAGCCCATCTCGATGAAGATGGCCAAGACCCAGAAGGCGACGCTCGACCCGAGCAAGATCAGCGGCCGCTGCGGGCGGCTGATGTGCTGCCTGAGGTTCGAGAATGAAACCTACGAGGAGTTGAAGAAAACCCTGCCTCGCAAGAACAGCTACGTGCAGACCGAAATGGGGCCGGGCAAGGTCATCGGCGGGTCCGTGCTCACCCAGTTGGTCAGAGTCAGTATCGCCGGCAAGGTGCAGATAGTGCCCGCGGAGAGCATTACCGACCGCGACCTGACACCGCAGCAGGTGGAAGAGGCCTTGGCGGCAGGCCGCCAGATTGGGCGGCCCAGCAATGGCGGCAGGCGATCGCGCCGCAAGCCGGAAGGCGACAAGCCGCGTGGCGGCAGATCGAAAAAGGCGAAGGACGGCAAGGAAACCGCGTCTGGGGATCGGACCCGCAAGCCCTCCGGCGAGGGGGCGGCGAAAGCGGCCGAACCGAAAACCGGCGAAGCCGGCGAGGCACGGCCGAAACGCAAACGGAGATCGCGCCGCCGGGGCCGCAAGCCTCAGAGCGAACAGCCTGCCGCCGGCGGCGGACAGCCTGCCGCGAGCACGGCCGGGATCGGCGGCCGCGAAGTCTCGGGGAAGAAAAGCAAGGGGCTGGGCGTTCCTAAGGCGGTGCTCGAACACCTGGGCGTGATTTCCGACGACCAGGGCTCGCCGCCCCCCAAGACCGAAGCCGCTGCCGAGGTTCCACAGAGCGAGCAACCGCGGAAGAAGCGCCGCCGGGGTCGCCGGAGTCGTCGCCGCAGCAGTGGCAAGCCGTCCGACGGCGGATCGCCAGAGAGCAGTTCGTCGCAGCAGAAGTGAGGAAGCGCCGGTCATGGCGGAACAAGATCTGGACGACGAAGCCAAGTTGCGCAAGCTCCTGGAGAGCAACCCCCGCTATCCGCGCGAGGCCTACGAGTTTATCAGCGAATCGATCGCCTACACATCGCATACGCTGGACCGCGAGGGCCACGTCACGGGGGGCGAACTGTGCCAGGGGGCCAGGCGGCTGGCCCTGGAGCAGTTCGGCTTCCTGGCCCGGACGGTGCTCGAGTCGTGGAACATTCGGGAGACGGCCGACTTCGGCCGCCTGGTTTACGGCATGATCGAGGCCGACCTGTTGAAGAAAACCGAGAGCGACTCGATTGATGACTTCAGCGAAGTCTACGATTTCCAGGAGGCCTTCGACCGGGATTTCTGTATCGAGACCGAGACCAACCAGTAGTCGAGTGAGGCAATCTTCCGATGGCTGCAAAAGATAAGAAATCCAGGTCATCACGGCCCGATGCCGAACCGCCGACGCGCCGGAAATTTCATGTCGCCCTGGCGGCGTATTTGCTGTGGATCGCTTTTCTGGTTATACTTGCGGTGTTGCAGCGGGCCACCTGAGTGGCCGGCCCTAAGGTCTGAAACCAGTCGTCGAAAGTCAGGGACGGCCGCCGGCGGTTGTCATGTCTGATGTGCATAAAGCCCCTGTGACGGATGGCCCCGAGGTCGCCGAGGATAAGCCGACCCGCACTTACATGTCTTTCAAAAATGGGTTGCCGGTGCGCTCCTGGCCGATGGTCGTCAGCGGCCCGTGCCCCGGGTGGCACACCGTCTCGTCCGGCAGCACCAGGAGCTTGTCGTGAATGGCCGCCAGCAGTGTTTTCAGGCTGGCTCCCGGGAAATCGGTTCGCCCGATGCCCATGGCGAACAGCGCGTCGCCGGTGAAGACCACGGGAGGCTGACCCTGGGAGCGGGTGAGCAGCGAAATGCCGCCCGGACTGTGGCCGGGGGTGTGCAGGACCTCCAGGCTCCGGCCGCCCAGGTCCACGGAATCGCCTTCGGCGAGCAGCCGGTCGGCCGGCGGGCTCTTGACGTTCATGCCCATCAGCAGCGAGAGGTTCCGGATCGCGCTGCGGAGCTTGGCCTGGTCGGCGGCGTGGATGGCCAACTCGATGTCGGGCCAGCGGTCCTTGACGGCCTGGTTGCCGGCGATGTGGTCCATGTGGCCGTGGGTGTTGATGAGCATCTTCGGGGCCAGGCCCCGCGAGTCGCAGAGGTCGATTACCTGCTCGATCTCTTCCGGGGCGTCGACCAGGAGGGCCTCGCGGCCGTCGTCGGAGGTCAGCAGGTAGCAGTTGGTCAGGAAAGAACCGAGCTGGAAGGTTTCGATTTTCATATTTGCTCGCTACTGTGGTCCGAGAAGCCGGATTGTTCGTGGGAAAACGGTCGGAAATGCCGAAGGATACCCCAAGAGGGCCACTTCCGGCAGTTCCGGCCGGCCGGGTTCGAAAACCAAGCGGGCCTGCCGCGACTCGAACGCGGAACCTACTGCTTAGAAGGCAGTTGCTCTATCCGGTTGAGCTACAGGCCCTTTGATTCTGTGAGAATAGCGGGCCAATGCGAATTTTGCAACTCGAAAGCCCGCCCGCCCGTCGGCGGCCGGTGTTTCGGCCGGCCGTGACGACCGTGGAGAATCTTTATGGAAGCCCAAGAGCACGACGGCACCCGGCTGCCGCCCCAATCCTCGGCCCCGCACCCCCAGGGGACGAACCTGCTGCGAGTGGCCCGGGTCATCCTTGTCCTGGTGGTCGCCATGGCCGCCGGGGTCGGTATCTGTTACGCCATGATGCCCGAGGCCCGTCCGATTGTCAGGCCCGAGCTGCGGCAACCCGCGGCGATCTTCCCGGCCGGGATGGCCGCCTTGCGGCGCTGGCGATATATCGTCCTTCACCACACGGCAACCGAAGTCGGCGACGTCGAGCGAATAGATCGCTATCACCGCCAGAGGTTGAACTGGAAGAAGGGCATCGGTTACCATTTTCTCATCGGCAACGGCGACGGGATGCCGGACGGCCGCCTGGAGTACACCTCCCGCTGGAAAAACCAGGAGACCGGAGCCCATGCGTTTGTCAAGAAGCCGCTGCCGACACTCAAAGACTTTCAGGGCTCGATGGCCTACAATCAATATGGCATCGGCATCGCCCTGGTCGGCAATTTCAACCATGGCCGTCCGACTCGGAAGCAGATGGACACGCTGACCGAGGCGGTGTATGTGTTGTGCGACCGTTTCGGAATTCCGCTGACGCGAGTTTACCTGCACAAGGACCTGGTGGCCACGGACTGCCCCGGCAGGGAGTTTCCCGCGGGAGAGTTGTTCCGCCGCCTGGGTGAGAAATTCCGCAATCGGCTGCAAGATTAGCCGGCGGCAATCGTTATTGTTCTTAAGAGAAGGCAGTTGAGGGAACAGCCGAGAGTGAGCACAGAAGACTGGGATATTGATCTGACCAGCCCGCCGACGGCGAACGCCGGTCTGGCCATCGACACCGTCCGCGAGGCGGCGATCGTCGCCCGGCGCGACCCCAAGCGGCGGGGCAACGTTATCTATCTGCCTGATCACGGCCACGTAATCGTCAGTGGCGACATTCACGGTTGCCGGGCGAACTTCGAGCGGCTCATCAGTTTCGCCGATCTGGACCACCATGCGGACCGTCATCTCGTTCTGCACGAGCTGGAGCACGGCGGCCAGACCGACGACCGCGGCGGCGACCAGTCGTGGCAACTGATCGAAGAGGCGGCGCGGCTGAAGATCGACTACCCCGAGCGGGTCCATATCCTGCTGGGCAACCATGACGTGGCCGAGATGCTCAACATCCAACTCCGCAAGGGATCGGTCAACCTGACCCAGAGTTTCTGGAAGGGGCTGGTGCACGCCTACGGCGCCCAGGCCGGCGAGGTCAAGAAGGCCTACTGCGACTTCTTCAAAGCCCTGCCGCTGGCCATCAAGACGCCCAACCGTGTCTGGATCAGCCACTCGACGCCGCACCTTGCCGCCCTGCCCGACTTTGACTACCGGCTGTTCGACCGCCAACTGGTGGACGAGGACTTCACCCGCGAGAGCCAGCTCTACAGCTTTCTCTGGGGCCGCAACCAGGACGACATGGCCGCCCGGATATTCTGCCGCCACGTCGACTGCGACATCCTGATCGTCGGCCACCAGCCGTCGCAACTGGGTTTCAAGATGCCCAACTCCCGGCACATCATTCTTTACAGCGACAACCAACTGGGCCGCTACATGATCCTGCCGCTGGGCCAGGAAGTCACCCAGAGCGGCCTGAGCTACCGCGTCGCCAAGATCATGGACCTGCCCCGCCCGGACAGTCGGTAGGGGCTCCCCCGGCACGTGGGTGCACTTGGGTGGCGTGGCCAGGAGCGTTTGCCGCCACGCTCAACACTGGCCGGGAAACCCTTCCATTTTCCCTCCCGGCCCGCTATCCTGACCCCATGCGACGGGCCTAGAACATCACATTCCTTGTCGCTGTCTCGGTCGCGCGCCGTGGGTCTTGAAATCAGGTGACATTATGCAGGAAACAGGTACGGTTCACAAAATCAACGGGCAGTGGATGGAAGTGCGGATGGACGTCGCGCGGCCGGAGGCTTGTGCGAAGTGCAAGGCCTGCGAGATTCTTGGCGGCGGCAAGGAGATGCGCCTGCGGGTGCCGGCGGTTGAAGGGCTCGCCGTCGACGACCAGGTGGCGGTTCTGGTTCCCCAGGCCAGTCCCTGGCTGTCGATGGTCCTGGTCCTGGGGCTGCCGATTGTCGCCGGAGTGGCCGGGCTGCAGTTCGGCATTCGCTGGTCGTGGTGGACGGAGTTGCTGGGCGTGGACCCGGAACTTTGCGGCGCACTGCTGGGCATCATCTGCGGCGTAGCTGTCTTTCAGATTGCCCGCCTGGTCGACCGGCGGTACAGCAAGCGAATCAGGGTGACTCGCCTGGGTCCCGGCGAGTCGGACGAAACGGCACCGTAATGTGATGGTATGTGGCACGGCGGGTCTTGCCCGCCGTGGTCCGGCGATGATGGACTTTCGCACGGCTGGACAAGACCGGCCGCGGGCACACGATCCGGGAGTTGGTGATGGCAATTCGAGTCGGCTTGTTCGGTGCTGGTTGGGCGGCCCGGGCGGCGCACGGTCCGTCACTGGAGGACTACCGTCGCAAGCGTCGCGGCATTGTCCTGGCGGGCATCTGTGACCTGGACCTCAGGAAGGCTGACGAAGTTCGCGGGGCCTTCAACTTCGAAGGGGCCTGGGACTCGCCGCAGAAGATGCTGGGCGAGGCGGGCCTGGAGGCCGCCGTCGTCGCGGTCAGCCCCGAAGCCAACGCCCGTGTGGCGCGGCTCTGTGTGCGTGCGGGGCTGCCGACGCTGCTCGAAAAACCTCCGGCCGGCAGCCGCAGCGCCGTGGCCTCGCTGGCCCGGACCGTCGAGCAGGTCGGAGGCAGAAAGCAACTGGTGCAAGTGGCTTTCAATCGCCGCTGGACGCCGTCGCTGGTCGGCCTGAAGAAGATCATGGAAAAGGTCAAGGCCCGGCCGGTCCGTTCGCTGAGCGTTCAACTGCGGCGCGTTGCCCGGGGCGACCCGAACTTTTCGACCACGGCCATTCACGCGATTGATGCCCTGCGTTTTCTGGCCGATGCGGACTATCGTTCGCTGGACTTTCTCTACTCGGCAGGCGGCCCGCGCGGCGAGGTGACCGACTATCGCGTTCAGGGCGAAATGGCCGGCGGGGCCTCCGTGCAGATGGAGTTCAGTCCCATGGCCGGCCTGGTGATGGAGCGGTACACG
>JAACEH010000103.1 GCA_011682595.1 Anaerolineaceae bacterium | reverse complement strand
ACGACTTCGCCTACCTGCGGTACCGCGATCCGAACTACGGCCGTTTGGTCAACGACGCCCCGCGGCAGATCTTCCAGAGCCAGGGCTGCTACTTTCCGACGGTCATCTATGAGAAGCTGCCCGAGAAGCCGCTGGCGGGCCTGAAGAGCCTGATCTTCGGCAAGCTCGGTTACGCGATTCTTCGCGGCACCGACGGCGGCCGGCCGACCTACCTGCTGATGGACTACGGTCCTCACGGCGGCGGCCACGGCCACCCCGACAAGCTGAACCTGATCCTCTTCGCCGACGGCGACGAACTGGCCGGCGAGCCGCAGGGCTATCGCTACGAGGACCGCCGCCACGTCAACTGGACGCGGCCCAGCGTGGCTCACTGGACGATGTCCGTTGACCAGCACAAGCAGGCCCCCACGACCGGCAAGCTGCTGGCCTTCAGCGACGCCGGGGCGATCAAGGTCATGCGCGGCACCAGCGACAAGGCCTACGCCGGGGTGGGCCTGGACCGCACGGTGGTCCAGATGCCGGGCTACGTGGCCGACATTTACCGCGGCTGGAGCCAGAGCGAGCGGACCTACGACTATCCACTCTGTTTTCGCGGGGCCCTGGACGCCCTGGCCGGCGTGGATGCGGCGACCCTGAAGCCGCTGGGCCTGGCCACCCAGCCCGGTTACAAGCATATCATGGTGACCAAGCCACTGAAGCTCGACGGCAACTGGACCGGCACGTGGAAGCGCGAGGCGGTGACCGTGGCCGAAGGACAGGAATTCGACGACTCGGTGCCCAACGACGATCGCCGCACGCATCCGGCCAACGAGGTGAAAGCCATCGTAGTCGGCGAGCCGGGAACGACCATTTACGTGGGGACCGTTCCCGGCGGACGGCACCAGGCGGTCATTCGCCGCAAGGGCGCCGAGACGGTCTTCGCCACGGTGATCGATCCCTACAAAGCCAGCGACGCCGTCAAGTCGGCCGAGTCGTTCAAGACGAGCGGCCCGGTGCCGGCCTACGGGCTGAAGGTCCTGCGCAGCGACGGCGGGACGGACCTGATCATCGTCCGCTACGACCGCCAGGCCGAGGGCAAACCCGCGGCGGCAAGCACGGGCGACGGCCTGACCACCAACGCCCTGGTGACGGTCGTGCGACTGGACGCCGGCGGCAAGGTAATCGAGATGGGCCTGGTCGGCGGCACCGAGGCCAAGGCCGCGGGCAAAGTGCTCAAGGTCGGCAAGCCCGGTATCCGTTGGTCAAAATAGGCGGGCGGCCGACAGGAGGAGAATGTGAGGGCGGCCCCATGCGGGGTCGCCCTTTCTGTTTGCCGGGCCGGTCGCCCGGGAGTAATCCCTTGCACACGGTGGGCCTGGTCGGCATGATAATGGCGCGTATCCGCCAGGCCGGTAAGCCGGGCGGCAACAATTCTGAAACTGCTGGGAGGAATGCCGGATGGACAAGAAGCTTCTTGCTGAATTCGCCGACCCGCCGAGCGAGTATCGCGGGGCGACGTTCTGGGCCTGGAACGGCAAGCTCGACCCCGAGGAACTTCGCCGACAGATTCGCATCATGCAGCGCATGGGGCTGGGCGGTTTCTTCATGCACAGCCGCGTGGGGCTGGACACGGCCTACCTGGGCGACCAGTGGATGAAGTGCGTCGCCGCCTGCATCGACGAGGCCGACAAGCTCGACCTGCGGGCCTGGCTCTACGACGAGGACCGCTGGCCCTCGGGCGCCGCGGGGGGACTGGTGACGCGCAACCCGAAGTACCGCCAGAAGCGGGTGCTCATCGGGCGTTACGACAAGGCGAGCGACTTCAAGTGGTCGGCCGACGTGCTGGTGGCTTACACGGCCTTCATTCGCGGCAAGCTGGCCTTCGAGGTCCGTCGCCTGGCTCGCGGCAAAAAGCCGGCCCGCCTGGCGGACGGCCAATCGATCATCGCCTTCCGCGCCGAGACGGCCAAGGGCCAGTCGTGGTACAACGGTTACACTTACCTGGACACGATGAGCCACGAGGCCGTGCGGGAGTTTATCAAGGTTACCCACGAAGCGTACCGCAAGAAGTTCGGCGACAAGTTCGGGCGCCGCGTGCCGGGCATCTTCACCGACGAGCCGCACCACCACGGTTACGGCCGCGGGGTCTTCGGCGACGCCGAGAGTTGTCTGCCCTGGACCGACAAGTTGCCGAGTGTGTTCAAGAAGCGCTACGGCTACGACATTCTCGACCGCCTGGTGGAACTCTACTACGACCGCGGCGACGGCAAGCCGGCCACGGCCCGTTACCACTACCACGATTGCACGACGCACCTGTTCGTCGACGCTTTCGCCCGGCAGATCGGCCAGTGGTGCGAGCGCAACAATCTGCTGCACACCGGGCACGTGCTGCTGGAAGGAACGCTGGCCAGCCAGACCATGATGGTCGGCAGTTGCATGAGGTTCTACGAGCACATGCAGGCCCCGGGCATGGACCTGCTGACCGAGCACAGCCGCGAGTACGACACGGCCAAGCAGGTCAGTTCGGCGGCCCGCCAGTTCGGCCGCCGCTGGCGGCTGACCGAGACCTACGGCTGCACGGGCTGGGACTTCAACTTCGCGGGCCACAAGGCCCTGGGCGACTGGCAGGCCGCCCTGGGCATCAACCTCCGCTGCCAGCACCTGTCGTGGTACACCATGGCCGGCCAGGCCAAGCGCGACTACCCGGCGGGCATTTTCCACCAGTCGCCGTGGTGGGAGCAGTACGCCCGGGTCGAGGACTACTTCGGCCGCGTGAACGTGGCCATGAGCCGCGGCCGCGAGGTCCGCGACCTGCTGGTCGTCCATCCGGTCGAGAGCATGTGGCTCCTGTTCGGCGGGGCCAACGAGTCGCGGCAGAAGAGCCTGCAGAAATCGTTCTGGCGCCTGCGCGACTCGCTGCTGGAGGCCAACCTCGATTTCGATTACGGCGACGAGGAGATCCTGGCCCGCCACAGCCGCGTCCCGGGCAAGGCCGGTCAACCGCTTCTGCGCGTCGGCCAGGCCGAGTACCGGGCGGTGGTGGTGCCGCCGATGCTGACCATTCGCCGCACGACGCTCGACCTGCTGCGCAAGTTCCGCCGGGCCGGGGGCACGGTGGTCTTCGCCGGCCCGGCGCCGCAATTGGTTGACGCGGAAATTTCGTCCGAGGCCGTCAGCTTGGCCGCCGAGTGCGCCCGGGCGCCAAGTCGCGGGGCGCCTCTGGTGGCCGCCCTGGAGCCGGTGGCCCGCCGCGTTTCGATCACCGACTCCGAGGGCAGGCAGATCGGCCCGGCCCTCTACTGCCTGCGCGAGGACCGCGAGGCCTGGTACCTCTTCGTCTGCAACACCGGCCACGACCATTTCGGCCGCCGGGAAGACGACCCGCCGGTCCGCGACCGCAAGTTGAGCTTTCCCGAGGTTCTGATTCGCGTGACCGGTGACGGCCGCGGGCAGCCGCTGGAAGTGGATTGCGACAGCGGCCGGACCTTCACCGCCGACGGGCGGCCGACCGGCGAGGGCTGGGAAATACGGACCAGCCTGTGCGCCCTGGGCAGCCGGTTGTTTGTCCTGGGGAAACGTGCCGCCGGCAAGAAATACCCGAAGCGCAAGAAGCTGAAGGAGGTGCGCTCGCGGACGCTGGGCGCGAAGCGGTGGGACATCGTCCTCAGCGAGCCCAACGTCCTGGTGCTCGACCGCCCGCAGTACCGCATCGGCGGCGGCCGGCGGCGCAAGGCCGAGGACATTCTGTTCGTGGACCGTGCCGTCCGCGAGGCCCTGGGCATTGCCCGCCGCGGCGGGCACATGACTCAGCCCTGGGCGCAGCACAAGCCGGCCAGGCCCAAGCGAATTGCGGTCGGCCTCGAGTATGTCTTTGATGTCAAGGCCCTCCCCAGCGGCGCCCTGCACCTGGCCATCGAGCAACCGCAGACCTTTACGATCCAGTTGAACGGTCAGCCGGTGAGCACTGACGCCGAGTGCGGCTGGTGGGTCGATCGCAGCCTGCGGCAGGTGCCGCTCGATCCGGCGGCCCTGCGGATCGGCGAGAACCGGCTGGCGCTGGTTTGTGATTACGACGAGCTGCATCCCGGGTTGGAGATTGTCTACCTGCTGGGCAACTTCGGCGTTAAGGCCAGTGGCCCCGAGGTGACGATGACCGCGGCCCCGGCGTCGCTGAAGATTGGCGACTGGACGCGACAGGGGTTGGCCTTTTACAGCGGCTCGGTCTGTTACACGCGGAGGGTGCGGCCCGAACTGGGCAGGGGGGAGCACCTGATCGTGCAGACGCCGGAGTTCCGCGGCACGGCGGTGCGCATCCTGGTCGACGGCCAACCGGCGGGGGTGATCGCCTGGCCGCCGCACGAGGTGGAGGTGACCGACCTGGTGGGCCAGGCCGGCGGCGAGCCGGTCACCCTGGGCATCGAGGTGCTGGGCCATCGCCGCAACAGTCACGGCCCTTTGCACCTGAACGAGAAGTGGCCGAGCTGGACCGGGTCGGGCCAGTTCGTCGATCGCGACAACTGGTACGAGGGCTACCAGCTCGTGCCCTGCGGCCTGATGGCGCCGCCGGAGCTGGTTGTCCGCAAGTAGCCCGACGTTCTGCGATTCTTGCCGAAGGAGCGAGCCATGCCTGAATCGGTCAAGCGAATGTTGGCCCGCTGTGCGGGTGTGATGGTGCTGGCCGGGCTGGGTGGGGTGGCTTGGGGACAGGACGAAGAGCCGGCCGCCGAGCCGCCGCCGGAACACGCGCTGGCCAAGGCCAAAGAAGCTGAGAAGAAATTCTACGAGAACATTAAGAGAATGGTCCTGCGGTACGGTCCGGGCGACGTGGCCGGCCGCGCCGCGCAGCCGGGCTTCGGCGAGAAGATCGGTACGGCCGTCGCCCCGATGCTGGAGACGCAAATCTGGGGCTACCGCTACAGCGGCGACAGGGCCTGGCTCGATCGCTTCGCGTTGATCGTCGAAGCTCTGATGAAGCAACTGAGCGACGACCCGGACGGCTTCAAGGGCTGGTACTCCGGGGCCGACCAGCGCGGGTTTCATTCCCGCTGGCCGACCGTCTGGCCGGACGGTTACCGGGCGGCATTCCAGGGCCCCGAGGCGCGGCTGCTGGCGGCGGTGGTGGAGTTGCCCCTGGAGATCAAGGCTAATGCTGATCTGCAGGAGACCTATGGCCGCAAGGCCGAGGCCTGGGTGGAGCTGATCGAAGAAAAAATCCTGCCGAAGTGGCGGAAGCAGAGCCTGCTGGTCGGCCTGTCCGAGGACCGGGCGGTCTTTACCTACCCGGTGCGGGCGATGAAGCAGGGCCAGTCGGGATGGGTCGATTACCCGGGCCTGCTGCGCAAGGAAGACAACATCACCCTGCCTCACCCGGACACGAGCGACATCGCGCGGCTGCAGTTGAAGCTCTGGCAACTGGACGGCGACCGCGAGCACCGCCGCCTGGCCGCCCGTCTGATGCGCTGGCAGAAAAGTTGCCTGCGGCCCGGCAAGCACAACTCCTACTGGTGGAACTACTGGGACCCGGCCGAGGAGTTCGACTTCCGCCCGGCCGGCGGCCTGGCCTTCGGCATGTACGTTGCCCCCGATCCGGTGCAGTGCCTGCGGGACGTCGAGGCGATGGTCGAGGCCTACCACTCGGGCGTGGTGATCGACAAGGAGGACCTTCGCCGGCTGGCGGCCACGCAGACCAGGATCATGGCCAAGGGGGATCCCGAGCGGCCGTCGTGGAAGGGGCCTCGCGGCAAGAAGCGGGGCATGCTTTGGCCGCAACTTGCCGAGTTCGACGACCGGCTGGAAGAGTTCTTTATGGCCCGCCAGGACGCCCGGCAGTTCAACTACGGCGGGCCCCTGCGGACCCTGCAAGAGAAGTTGCGTTGGGGCGGCTGGAAGCGCCGCAAGCTGGGCGAGGCCGAGGTGATCCGCTTCAGGATGACCTTCAAGGACTTCAAGAAGGAAATGGAGACCCTCATCCGAACCCACCCGCCGCCGGACCCGAACAAGAACAGAAAAAATCGCGGCGGAAGGTAGCGCCCTTGCTGGGGCGCCCGGCAGTGCGAGTGCGCGTGGTTTGTATCGGCGGTCAGATGAAGTTCAGGCCGTAGTGGCGGACGGGCACCGGCAGCGTGCGGCGAAGCGCCTCGCGGACCGGCGGCGGGCAGTCGGTGATCTTTTCCTGGTAGACCTCCGGCACGGCGAAGATCGTCTGCACGGCGGTCGCCTCGTCGGGGGAATCGTAGGCGGCGGCGTCGGCTCGCCACTGGAGCATGGCGAAGACCCCCGCGGCTGCTCCGGTGCGGTAATACAGATCGATGCCCCCCGAAATCATTACCATGAGGCATCCTTTGGCCCTGCTGCCGCGGTAAGCCAGGTCGAGCAACTCCCTGGCCAGTCCGCGACGGCGATAGTCCGGGTGTGTGCAGACGCCGCCCAGACAGGCCACCGGAATCCGACAGCCGCAGGAGATGTAGTCCTGGAGGTCGGTGCCGATGAAGCTGACCGGGCGACCGCCGTGGATAGCGGATTAGTCGCCCGTGGCAAGTGCGGGGGGTGGGGTGGGCTTGAACATGAGGGGGTGGCGGGCGCAGCCGGTTGGAGCGCTGAAAAAAGTAGCTGCCCTGGCCGCTCCTGGTGCCCGGGAGAAAGGAGGAGAATCTCCCGCAGAAGCGGCCTGTGGGCAGCCTGGCTTGGGTCAACTTGTCAA
>JAACEH010000349.1 GCA_011682595.1 Anaerolineaceae bacterium | reverse complement strand
CACGCCATCATCCAACTCTATCGCAAGTCGGTGATGCTGCCGCTGTGGGTGCACGAGGGACTGGCCGAGTACATGACCGTCCAGATGGACCCTTCGCTCCAGGCAACCAAGCAGAAGCGGGCCTACGAGCGGGCCAGGGCCATCCCTTTCCTGGGGCTGAATGACCTCTGGACCGGAAAGTTCCCGGCCAGCGACCTGGAGGCCTACTCGATCAGCTTCAGCCTGATACAGTGCCTCTACGACATCAATCCCGACGGTGTGCTGAACTTCGTTGTGCTGCTGAAGGCCGGCTACGAGCCCGAGAAGGCCCTGGGCGAGGCCTACCGCGGAATGGACTATGCGGAACTCCAGCGGCGCTGGAAGATTTTCTGCCTGAAGAATTACGTTCCCAGGCAGAGAGGCCGCACAAGACCATAGATCCTCAAAGAGCCCACCCATGGACTCCAGCGAAGGATATCGCCTGCTGTTCTATCGCCAGTGGATGTCGCTGCCGTTGCTGGTTGCGGCACTGGCGGCCTGTGTGCTCTTTGTGGTGCTCTCCTACCGGCTGGTCTACCGGGTTCTGCCGCGGCGAGTTCTGATCGTCCTGGCCTGCCTGAGGTCGGCGGCGGTGCTGCTGGTGCTGCTGCTGATTTTCCAACCGATACTCCGCTACTCTCACACCGTGTTCAAGCGGACTTCGATCTGCATCCTGGCCGACACCTCACGGAGCATGAGCGTCCGCGACTATCCAAACAGTCCGAGCCGGGTCCAGCGCGTGGCCGCCGAGTTGCGCGGTCGGCTCGGCCAACTGGGCGAGACGTTCGATCTGCACCTTTACACCTTCGACTCGATCGCCCGCCGCGTGAACGGTCCTCTGCCGACCGAAGCCGCGGGCGAGGCGACTGACCTGAGCCGTGCCGTGACCACCTGCCTGGCCGAAGTGCCCCGGGAGAACCTCTCGGCCCTGGTCATCCTGAGCGACGGCATCCACAACGGGCCGGGCGACGCCCTGCAGGCCATCCTGGCCGCGAGTCCGCCGCCCATCTACACCGTCGGCGTGGGCAGCGACCTCAGCGCCGACAGCGGGTTCAAGGACATCGGCATATCGGCTCTGGAGGCGCCGGACCAGGCGACCGTCAACACGCAGACCGAGATCACGGTCCGCGTGGAGGCCACCGGTTTTGCCGATCGGGCGATTGAGGTGCAGATTCGCGATGGCCGAACCGTGGTGGCCGCCGGCCGCCTGGTGCTGGACGGACGGCCGGGGGCACAGGCTCTCCGCCTGCAGATCCGCCCCGAACGGACGGGACAACGGCGCTACGAGGTGGTCATTCCCGGCGACCCGAAGGAACGCATCGAGGAGAACAACCGGCAGGAATTTTACCTGATGGTCACCGAGCCGAAGATTCGCGTGTTGTACATCGAGACTCTGCGCCCCGAGTACGGGCCGCTGAAGCGAGTGCTGGAGACCGACCCCAATATCGACGTGCTGTCCCTGGTGCAGATACAGAAGGGGACCTTTCTCAAGAGCGGCAACCTGCGCGGGCTGGACATCTCGGCTTTCCCCCGGAGGCGAGAGCAGATGCGGACCTTCGACGTCTTCATCATCGGGAACCTGGACAGTTCGTTCATCACTCGCGGGCAGGCCGAGGCTCTGCGGGACCTGGTTCGCGAGGAGGGCAAAGGGCTGCTGATGATCGGCGGGTCGAATTCCCTGGGGTCCGGCGGCTATGGCGGGACGGCCCTGGAGGACGCCTTGCCGGTGGAGTTGGGGAGGCGGTCCATAGGGCAGATCAGCCAGCCCTTCACCATGGAACTGACGGCCGAGGGACGCGAGCACCCGATCTTCGCCGGCACGGGCGAGTTCTTCAGCTTCCGGGGCCGCACTGCCGAAAAGCGGCTGCCCGTTCTCTTGGGCTGCAACCGGCTGGGGCCCCTGAAGCCCGGGGCCGCCGTGCTGGCCGTGATCCGAAGCGGCTGAGTTTCGGCCGTCCGACTCCCGTGCTGGTCGTCGAGCAGTACGGGCGGGGCAGGTCGGCCGTCTTCGCGGGCGACACGACCTACCGCTGGGACCTGCTGCTGAAGGTCCTCGGCCGCGAGTCGCCCTACGTGAAGTTCTGGGGCCAGATGGTCCGCTACCTGGCCTCCAAGAAACTTCAGCGGCGGCCGACCGAGCCGGGCCTGTCGTTCGCCCTGCGCAAGCCGCACTACCTGCCGGGCGAGGCGGTCGTGCTGCAGGCGACGGTCATCGAGCAGGAAGGGCGGGCCACGAACTTCGCGACCGTTCAGGCCGACCTGACCGGGCCCGACGGCAAAACGCTGACCGAGTCACTGCCAAATGTTCCAGGTTCGACCGGCCTGTACAAGACGACGATCAAGCCCGAGGTTTCCGGCAAGTACAAGGTGGCCATCCGGGCCGAGAAAGACGGCCGTTCGCTGGGCACGGCCGGCGCGGAGTTCACCGTCGCCCGGCCGAACCAGGAGTTCGAGCAGTTGAGCATCAACGACTCGCTGCTCAGGCAACTGGCCCTGGCCAGCGGCGGGCAGTACTACCGCCTGACGACGTTCGCCAGCCTGATTGACGTTCTTCGTCGCCGGCAGATTGCCCGAGACGAGCACGTCGAATGGCCGCTGGTGGGGTACGGGTTGATCGGCGCCGCCGGGACGGGTTTTCGCCTGACGACCACCCACCTGATCTTCCTGCTGTTTCTGGGGCTGATCACCGCCGAGTGGCTGATACGTCGCCGGCACCTGCTGCACTAGGTGGCCGCCGGCGGCTCGTGCTACGTAGCGTACTACTACGCAGAGTAGTAGCGGGGCAATTCTACTGGATCTGCTGGGCGTCGACCACGACCATGCTGAAAAGCTTCAGGATTTCGCTGATTTCGTCGATCTGGCCGACCTGAGCACAATTGGCCATACGGAGAAAGATGATGCTGTCCTGAATCACCCACCCGATCTTAGGCCCGTTGTGAGCCTGGTACTTGTCGAAATCATTCGCCAGATAAAATCCCTCGCAACCGCCCCCGCACTGGGTGCAGAGCATGTCGGCCACTTTCTGGACCAGAGCATGGACGGCGCTTGTATTCCTGGGAGTTTCAGGCGAGCATCGTAAATGGAACGCCGTTTCCATGACCAGCCTTTCTCAGGGCCACCACTTCGTCTCCCCGCTCCTCTGCAGAGCCGTCGCATGACAACATCGGGAGGAGTCACGGCCTGTGCGAACCACAGGCCCCATATTGGATTCTACATAAAGCCGGTTTGCCGACAAGAACAAAAGTTGTTGCTCTTGTGTCGGGGTGTACGTCAAGATTGTAGGTAAAGTCAAGTAGATCTGGTCAACAGACCCGACGGGGGTGGCATGCGTCGCTGGCGACGCATGTTCCGTG
>JAACEH010000102.1 GCA_011682595.1 Anaerolineaceae bacterium | reverse complement strand
TAGCGGACGAAGACCAGGTAGACCAGCGTCACGAAGCCCAGGTAGACGTTCACGCCCGGGCGGTAACTGCGACCGCAGGACCGGCACCACCTGTCCTCAGTGCGACCGTCACGGGCGAAATAGCAGTGGCCACATTCCATGCTCTTTGTGTCACTCCCTGTGTCCGGGGCCGCTCCTGGTGGCCACCGTCAGCGCCGCCACGCCGCCGATCAGCCTGCGGGGGCGGACATCGCAGGCCCCGGCACGCTCCAGACGGGAGGCCAGCTCGCCCGGGCCCGGAAACCGCCCGACCGAGGCTTGAAGGTATCGGTAGGCCGACCGGTGGCCTGAAATGAGGCATCCTACGATAGGCAACAGGTGGCCAAAATAGAAGCCAAAAATGGCGCCCCACACCGCGCCTTCGGGCGGGCAGAACTCCAGGATCAGGATGCACCCGCCGCGCCGCGTCACGCGAACCATCTCCGAGAGCGCCGCGTCGAGATTCTCGACGTTGCGCACACCGAAGGCCACGGCTACAACATCGAACGCCCCGTCGGCCAGCGGCAGACTCATGGCGTCGGCCACGGCGAACCGCACACCAGGCAACGCTCCGTACTTGCGGCGGGCCCGGTCGATCATCGGCCGGCAGAAGTCCAGGCCCAGCACCTCGCTACCCGGCCCGGCCCGGCGGGCCAGGTCCGCCGCCAGGTCGCCGGTGCCGCAACAGAGGTCGGCCACGCGAAGCGTCGCCCCGGCGGACTCCGGCGGCCGGACCTGCCGGGCCAGACGGCGACGCCACAGACGATCCAGGCCGAAGCTCAGCAGGTGGTTCAGCAGGTCGTAGCGCGGAGTGATCTCGGCGAACATCCTCTGCACCTCCGCCGCCGGCAACCTGCCCTGCCGGGGCCCGGCCTCAGGGCAACTGGTCGTCAAACCCATACTCCTTCCAGCGGCTGGTGACCCGGCGAACGACGCGCTCGGCCATGCGGATGTCCTCGGGCCAGGGGCGAACCTGCCCTTCCCCGGGGATCTTTCGCGTGGCGTCAATGCCCATCTTGGTCCCGGCGCAGGGCTGCGGCGCGGCATGGTCGAGGGCGTCCAGCGGCCCGGCGACGATCTCCACGTCGCGGCCGGGATCGACGTTGTTGCCCACTCGCCACAGCACCTCGTCGGCGTCGTGGACGTTCGTGTCGTGGTCAACCACGATGATGAACTTGGTCAGCATCATCTGCCCCAGACCCCACAGGGCGTGCATGACCTTGCGGGCCTGCAGGGGGTAGGTCTTGCGGATAGCCACGAAGACGAAGTTGTGAAAGACCCCGAACAGCGGCAGATCGTAGTCCACCACCTCGGGTACGATCGTCTGCAGCAAGGGGAGGAATATTCGTTCGGTGGCCTTGCCCATGAAGCAGTCTTCCATGGGCGGTCGGCCGACGACGGTCGCCGGGTAGACGGCATTGCGGCGGTGAGTGATGGCCGAAACGTGAAAGACCGGGTATTGGTCGGCCAGGCTGTAGTAACCGGTGTGGTCGCCGAAAGGGCCTTCGGTCCGCCGCTCGTCCGGGGCGACTGCGCCCTCGATGACGATCTCGGCCTCGGCTGGCACCTCGACCTCGATCGTCTTGCAGCGCACCATGGGCACCGGCTTGCGGCGAATGAAACCGGCCAGCAGCATCTCGTCCATACCCGGAGGCGTGGGAGCAGTGGCCGCGTAAACACAGGCCGGGTCACCGCCCAGGACCACCGCCGCGGGCATCGCCTGGCCGGCCGACTGCCACTGGAGGTAGTGCCGTTGCCCGTCGTGGTGGGCGTGGATGTGCATGCCCGTGGTGCGGGCGTCGTAGACCTGCAGGCGATAGACCCCTGAGTTCTGGTGGCCCGTCTCGCGGCTGGGCGTGAAGACCGCCCCGAGGGTGATGAATTTCCCCCCGTCGCCGGGCCAGCACTTCAGAATCGGAAGCGCCTCGAGCGAAGCGCCCTGCCCGGTGAGGACCACCTCCTGGCAGGCCCCCGAAGCGACCGACTTCGGCGCGTACTGCGACAACTCGACGAGTTGCCCCAGGCCCTTGATCTTGTCGATCAGGCCCTCGGGTGGACGGGCGGTCAGGAGGTCGCGAATCCGCCCGGCGATCTCCCGGCAATCCTCAACGCCCAGGGCCCAGGCCATACGCTGCCTTGAGGCAAAGGCGTTGATGAGCAGCGGGAAAGCCGACCCGCGAACGTTTTCCATCAGCAGGGCCGGCCCGCCGCGCTTGACCTGGCGGTCGGCCATCTCGGTGATCTCCAACTCCGCGTCGACCTCGACGCCGATTCGCTGCAACTGTCCCGCCGACTCGAGTCGCTGAAGAAATTCCTGCAGATTCCTGTAGGCCAAGAGCAGACTCCGGGAGTTCCCTACTGGTCTTTGTCTGTGTCTGTGTCCTTGTCGCCGGCGTCGCGGGGGTTGTCATCCGCCGCCGGCGTCCGGGTGTCGAACTGCGCCTTGTAGGGCTTGAAGTCCGGCCGTCGTTTCTCTCCGGCGACACTCAGTATCTTAAAGAACAGGTTTCGCCGCAGGAAGAGGTCGTAAGCCACGTCGGGAGCCAGTTTGTAATCGACCCGCTGGTCGCCCCACTCGCTGCCGACAATCTTCCCCGTAAAGTACAGCATGGGAATCCTGCCCTGCTCCAGGCTGCGGGCCGCCTCGTCTCCCTGCAGGCTGTTGAACAGGTCAACGCCCAGGGAATACCTGGCCGTCCCGTCGGCCTCGGTGTAGCCGGCGATGTACAGCGAATACGGCACACCGTCGAAAAGCATGTCGCTCTCGGCCCGGCCGTCCGCTCGCAGGCGGGTAATGCTCTCCATCTTTCTGAAAGCGTAGCGGCTCAGTTTCAGCCCCGGGAAGAGAGCGGCCAGCCATTGTGGCGCCACCGGACCGACGATCGTGCCGTCCAGGGCTTCGAAACGGGTGAGGCCCACCGGGTAGTTGAACTGCTCGGCCGTGGCGAACATCCGCTGACGGGCCTGGTAGGTGCTGTTGCCCGCGCCCTGAATGGTCAGGGACGGAAACTGTCGCTTGACCAGCGCCGTCAGCCCCGGGCCGGCTTTCAGGTTGCGGGCGTCGTAGCCGACCTTCAGCCAGGGGTTGGCCTCCCTGAAGTCCGCGGCCACGCGGCCGATGACTACGCCGCCAAGCATCACGGCCTTGAAGCGGTCGGCCACCAGTTGCCCGTCGGCCAGGCGGAAGTCCGACGCGAAAGCGCTCCAGTCGTAATGCACAGACTTGTCGTCGGTCCATTTCAAACGGTCGAAGGCCAGGTGGCCGCTGACCTCCATCCGCCCCAGCAGCCGCGCCGTCGGCGGCCAGAAGGCCGGAATGCCGATGATGGGCCGGGACTGGTCGATCTGCTCGATGCCGAAGGTTTTCAGCACCTTGTCCAGGTCGAGGTACTCGCCGGTAAGGGCCAGGCGCCCTTTCGGGGCGTTGAACGGCCGGGCGATGTCCGCCGCAAGAACGATCGACGATTCGCCCACCGCGACCGACAGGCCGTCGGCCGTCAGGCGCCGCCGGCCGACGGCCAGGCGACCGTCAATCGAAATCACCGAGCCGCGGTACTTCAGGTGGGCCTTGTCGAAAATGAACTTGCCGTCCCGCAATTCGAAGCTGTACGGGTCGCCCGCCACGTCGACCGAGAACTCGACGCCGCCCTGCGGGTCAAGGCGCCGCAACCCCGGCATGGGCAGCAACTGGGCCAACCTGGCCAGCTGGGCCGACTTGCCCTCCAGGCGCAGAACGTACCCGTTCACGTCGCTCAGCGAACCCGGCAGGCGACCTTTCGCGTAGATCGTGCCGCTGCAGGTCAGGTGAGTGTCGGCCACGTCAAGGATGGCCCCTTCCAGGGCCATCTCGCCGGCCATCTCCGTCGTCTTAAGAGTCAGCTCAACACGAGCCCTGGTGCCCGCCGGCTTGCGGGTCGCCTCGCCGAACAGGAACCGCGCCATGCGGGACTCACCCGGGCCACCGGCCGAGGCCCTCATGCCGTACTGGAACGACGCCGCGGTGCCGTCAACGACGAAATGAATGCGGCCGCCGTCCCGAGTGCCGGACACCTGAAGGGCGGCCGAGGCGCTGCCTTCGATGTCGTACCGCTGGGACCACCGGCGCCACAGGCGACTATACCGCCGCAGCGAATCACCCTGGATCAGGTTGACCCGCCCGCGAAGGTCCACGCTGCGGACAGCGTGCCGCAAAGCCGCGGGGCTGGCCGGCGAGGCCAGGACCTCACGATCCACCGACACCAGGCCGCCCAGGTCCACCTTGCTCGATCCGGTCACGGCGGCCAGTTTGGCAACGGTCAGTTCCGTGACCTTGTCCGGCGAGTCGCTCGGCCAATGGACGTCCAGGCCGATCGTCTGCTTCAGACCCGCCGTCTTGGTCAGTTCGCCCGGCACCGTGTAGACGGTATCGGTCAGGTCCAGCAGCGATGTCACCCGCGTCCGCTCGCCAATCGACACACTGCCTCGCCAACGCAGTCCACCACCGACGCCGTAGGCCCGCACCAGGGATTCCAGCGACGGCAGATTGTCCAGCAGTTTGTCCACACTGTCGGAAGTCACCTCGGCCTGCAGCTCACACGGTGGGGCGTGGTCCGGCCGGTCGGACATGACCAACTTCTTCGCCTCGTCTATGCGCCCTTTCAGCATGATCGTGCTGTCGCCCAGGTGGGCCACGAAGCGCTTGAGCAACAGGCGGTCCTGGCCGAACAGGTAAACGGCCGTCACCTGGCCGCCGGCCGGCTCGCCCAGGGGCTTGACCATCAGGCGGCCGGTTGCCGCCCTGGCTTTGGCCGACTTGTTCAGTTCGATGCTGGCCCGGGCCGCATCGGCCTGAAGGTCCAGGAAAAACTCCCGGCCATCGACGTAGCCTTCCAGGTCGCACTGCAGGTTCCCGACCAGGGCCAGAGACAGTCCTTTCCAAGACAGGAACGGACGAAGCAGCCGCACCCACTGCTGGACGCCCCGGGCGTCGAGGCGGCCGCTGAAAACCGTGCGGGGCGGCTTGTCGCCGTCGCCCGGCCGCAGACTCAGATTGCCCCGCCAGGTCACGGTGCCGTCCTCCAGCCTCAGTTCGGCGAAGTTGAACTCCGGCCGGCCCTGGGGGCCTTTCAGCCGCCCGCGAACTTCCGCCGCCAGGAACTTGCCCCGGGGCTTCCCCGCGCCCGCCCCCTTCCTCAGCGACAGTCCGTTGCCGTCAACCTTCGCCGAAACAGCCAGGTCGTCGGTGTCCGCCCACACCGTCACTTGAGCCGCAAGAGTCCCCGTCGCCTGCAGCTTCTCGACCAGCAGGGCAGCCGCCGGCATGTGCCGCGACAACAGCGCCACCTCGGGCACTTCAAGGTCGATGGTCAGCTTTCGCCCGGCCGACCGGCCGGCCTCGGATTCACCTTTATCCGCCGCCGCCGTCCCGGTCCGGGCCGCAAGGCTGACCTCGGCGGCAAACTTCTTGCCGCCTGTCTCCACCTCGTCGCCAACCAGCAGAAGCACCTCGGCATATTGAATATCGCGAGCCGCCAGATCGATCCGGGCATCAACCTTCAGGCGTGCCCGCCGATTCGAAGGCTTCTCGAACCAAGGCTTCCACATCACTTCCGTGCGGTCCAGGTTGATGGACCCGGCCTTGAGGCGAGCCACGCTGTCGGCCACGGTGATGGTCAGATCCTCGATCTTTGCCGTCCCCGTGGCCACGGCCACCGGGGCCAGGACCTCGCCCAGCGGAGGCAGGCCCTCCTTCAGGGGCGCCCAGCTCAACGTGCCGCCGACCTTCAGTTCGCCGTTCCAGGCCCCGTCGGCCGCCCGGTGTAACTCGCCGCTGACACGAACTGCGCTGCCGGCCCCGGACACCTGCACCGGCTTGAATTTGGCGTCTCCGCTCGCCTTGTTGTAGCTGCCGATGAAGCCCACTGTCAGGTGGCCCAGATTCACGCGCTTCTGCCCCCCCGGGGCCTTGACGATCAACTGCGATGCCGAAACACTGCCCTCGACCTCGATCAGGTCGGCTTCGTCGATGGCCAGGGTCACCTGCCCGCCGGTCGGGGCGTCGATCGCGGGAAGCAGCCCGGCCGGGGCGCGGCCCTGCGGCAAAAAGTAACCGACGTTGACGTCTTTCCACTCGATGTCGCATCCGCCGATGATGCCCGCGACATTGTTCAAATCGAAGTGGTCCAGCATGCCCGACAGGCTGATCACCCCGCTGGGAATCAGGTCTTCCTCCTGCGGAATCGCTTCACCCTCGGCCACCGGCGACTGGCCGTCCTTCGGGACGGCCGGAAAGTGCAGTCGCCCGCTGCCGGTGACGTAAGCTTTCTCGGACCGGGACAGGCGGCCCACCTTCACCCGCAGTTGCGAAACGTAACGCTGTGTGCCCGCCTGCAAGTCCAGAAGGTAAACCATGCCGTCCAGGACCTTGATCGACTCGAAGTCCGGCGCGGGGGCGGTGGACTTCAGCAGGTCGAGTTTGCCGCCCGGGTCGCGAACCACGCGAATGCTGACCCACTCGATGACCGCCCGGCCGAGGTTGGGCCGCTCGGCCGTAAGGGCGCCGATGAGTTCCCAGGGCTGGTACTTCAGATGAAGACCGTTGATCGAAAGCAGCGGCTCCTCCAGGCTGCCGGAGGCCGAGGCCACGCGAAGCCGGCCGACCCTCAGCCCGCTGAACCAGCCCAGGCTGCAATCCTCGACCCGGACCGAGC
>JAACEH010000101.1 GCA_011682595.1 Anaerolineaceae bacterium | reverse complement strand
CTGCTCTACGCCGGCATCATGGTCACTCCCGGCGGGCCGAAGGCCCTGGAATACAACGTCCGTTTCGGCGACCCGGAGACCCAGCCGCTGATGATGCGGCTGAAGTCGGACCTGGTCGAGGCCATGGAGGCGACCATCGACGGGCGGCTCGACGAGATTACCATCGAGTGGGACACGCGGACGGCGGTCGGCATCGTCATGGCCTCGGGCGGCTATCCCGGTCCCTACGAGAAGGGCAAGGTCATCTCGGGCTTGGAGGCGGTGGCCGGGATGGACGACGTGGTGGCCTTTCAGGCGGGCACCAGGGAGGTCGACGGCCGGATCGTCACCAGCGGCGGGCGGGTGTTGTGTGTGACCGCCCTGGGTGACACGGTCCAGGCGGCCAAGGCCCGGGCCTGGGAGGCGGTGCAGCTGATAGATTTCGATGGCGCCCAGTACCGCACGGACATATCGGACAAGGCCCTGCGGTATTTTTAGGTTGGGCTGCTTATGGTGGGGTGGGGCCATGGTCTGGCGCAGGCGGGGCCATGACGAATGCTACTCTGCGAAGCCCGTACGGGCGGAGCACGAGCGTTTGGGAGATGATCACGGCCTGACCTTCGGTCAGACCGTGGCACCCGGCTTGTCATGATGGCGCGGGCGGCACGGATTTGCCGCGCTTGAGAAGCGGTCAGATTTTTTTGTGCCGCCCATGAGATTGTTGACCGGAAGTTGCCGATACCATATAATAGCGCTCAGGCAGGGGCATTTCTCACTTCAAGAGTTGCCTGGCGGGTGGGTCGGCAGGGCCCCGAAGGAGCATGTCATGTCCGGGACAAATGTACAGGACCGCAGGCAGTTTGATCGCGTCGGCAAATCGTTTCCGATCTGGTTCGGCGAACAGACCAGCGAAGAGATCAAGGCCCGAACGGTGAACATCTGTGACGGCGGCGTGCTGTGCCGGGTCAGGGAGGACGAAGTGCCCTGGCACGTCGGGGACTTTGTGCGCATGCGTCTGAACGTGCCGCGCGAGACGCCCAGCACGTACTTTCTGGAGAGCGTCGAGACCGACGGGCGGGTGATCCGTTTCGAGATTCCGCGCGACGGCGACGGGCACCTGGTGGCCATGGCCTTCCATCCGCGGCTGGACCTCGGCGTGAAATAACGGGGCGCAGCGCCGGGGCCGGTTTCTGCGACACATGCAGCCGACTTCCCAAAACGCTTGGCGTCAGGCCGGGCGTTTTTTTATGAGCCCTGAGAGGATGATCGCCGGTTTTTTGAGGAACCGGTGACACCTGCGAAGGTTAACGGTATAGTAGCGACCCTGGTCCGGCGGCAGAGGCCTTCCGGGCCCTCTTTCAGGAGAACGAAATGCGTACTGTTACTGCGATTGTCGCCGTGCTGTTGTCCGTCTCGTCGGCCGCCGGCCAAGCGGCAGAGGGCGAGAAACTCCACAACGTCGCCCTGACCACCCTCGGCGCCACGGCCAAGGGATCGGGAGCGGGAATCTATTTCAACAAGGACTGGCCGGCCCTGAACGCCTTGCGGCCCGGCAGCCGCGGCGGCACGATCTTCGACCCCTTCAAAGGGGCCCGGGTCGACATCCGGCTGGTCGTGCCGGTCGACATCAAGGCCCTGGAGGTGGTCGGCCTGGACTACAATGGCACCATGCAGGTAAACGGCATCGACATCTACATCGACGGCAAGATGGTCAAGCACGCCGACCTGCCCCAGACCCCGGGCAAGCCGATTCGCATCCCGCTCTCCGGCCACGGCCGGCAGGTGAGCGTTGTCGCCACGGGGGCCTATCCGCGGCGCACCAGGCCCGGCGGCAAAAAAGGGCCGGGCTGGGGCGGCTGGTCGCGCATCCGCGTGTTGTCGACGACCGACGTGGCGGCGATGATGAAGCCTGTGGACCAATACCAGGTCGCACTGTCGTCGGCCAACATCGCCCCGACCGGCGGCTCGGCGGCAGTGGGCGAGACGAAAGTCTACGGCCGTCCCCGTCAGACCAAGGGCCATCCGTGCACCATCTGGGACTCACAGGACATCGAGCACTACAAGGAGATGCTCAAGACGAGCCAGGAACTGCAGAAGCAGTACCGGGGGCTGGTCAGCAGCATGGACGAGCGGATGAAGATGCCGCTCGGTGTGCCGCAGCCGAAGAAGGGGCCGGACGGCAAATGGATGCATCTGCCAGCCAAGAAATATGGCGGCACGAACAACCAGTTATCCTTGGACATCGCCAATCTCGGCGCGGTCTACGCCCTCTCGGGCCAGGCCAGGTACGCCGAGTTCGCCAAGAAGCTGTTGCTGGCCTACGCCGATGTCTACGACAAGTATGCCCAGGGCAACCGCCCCGGCTTCACGCACGACGTCGGCAAGTGTTTCGACCAGCGTCTCGGCGATTCGATATGGCTGATCCAGGTATCGCGTGGCTACGACCTGATATACAATTTGCCCTCGATTACCGAGGCCCAGCGCAAGCACATCGAGGACGACCTGCTTAAGGCCTCGGCCAGGTTCATTGCCGCCAACGGGGCCTTCCTGAGATCGCCGACCAACTGGTCGGCCATCGGCACCAGCGCCATCCTGATTGCCGGCTACGCCACGGACGACCAGGGCCTGATCAACCTGGCCATGTACGGGCCCGGCGGCACCAGGGAAAAGCCCAAGGGCGGGGTCATGCTGCACTTCGGCCCCCGCTGCATCGACGCCGACGGCATGTGGTCCGAGGGGGCCATGGGCTATCAGTTCATGGCCCTGGAGGCCCTGGTCGCCGACGCCGAGATTCTGTGGCACCACGGCATCGACATGTACCGCCATCGCGGTGCGGCCCTGAAACGGCTGTTCGACTCGCCGCTGGAGTACAGTTACCCGGACCTCAAGACGCCGGCCACTCACGACTCCGGAGGCGGATCAATCCTGGGCCGCGACTCGTTTCTCTGGGAGTTCGCCTATCGCCGCTACCGGGACCCGAAGTACCTGCTGATTCTCAATCAGTCGGGCCTGCACCTGGACGCCCAGTTCCAGAAGTTCCCCGTCTCGGTGCTTTACGACCGCGACCCGAAGGCGGAGGTCGAGCCCGTCGAATTCGGGAGCGTCAATTTCTTTGGCGTCGGCTACGGCGTGCTGCGCAACACCACCGAGCGCGGCACCAACAGCCTGCTGCTGGACTACGGCCCCAACCGCTCGCACGGCCATCCCGACAAGTTGAACATCGACCTCTGGGCCTTTGGCGACCGCCTGATTCCCGACCCGGGCAGCGTCTGGTACGAAGAGCCGCTCTATCGCCGCTGGTATCGCACGACAATGGCTCACAACACGCTCTGTGTTGACGAACTGGAGCAGCAGCCCTGCGGGGCGGACCAGTTGGTCTACGGCCCGGCCGCCTCGATGGGCATTCAGCGGGCCCGCACCAACCAGGCCTACAGCGGCATCACCATGGACCGCGCGGTCTTCCTGACGCCGGACTACATGGCCGACCTGTTCGGGGCCTTCGCCCGACTGCCGCGGAAAATGGACCTCTGCTGGCACATTCGCGGAGAGTTTGCCAGTGATTTGAAGCTCGAACCAACCAAGCTCCCGGAGCCGCGCGAAAGGGGCTACGTCGAACTGGCCAACCTGCGGCACGCCGTGACCGACAAGCCGTGGACGGCCACGGTGACTCGCGACGGAAACGTGGCCCGCTTCGTCGCCGCCGCCGGCACGCGGACCGAGGTGCTGGTCGGTGACGGCCTTCTCGGATTGGAGCGGCCGCCGACGATCATCCAGCGGCGCATGACCAATTCGACCATTTACGGCAACGCCGTGGACATCTCCGGGGCCAAGGGCGGTTATGTCAAATCGGTCGAATGCGAAGGTTCGGTCAAGGACGGCTATGGCCTGCTGAAGATCAAGACGGCCCGGGGCACGGACCTGTGCTTCGCCGCGTATCGTCCGGGGTCGTACAAGGCCGGTGGCCTGGTGACCGACGCCCAGCAGGCCTTCGTCATGCGTGACGGTGATAACGTGCGGGCCATGTATCTTGGCGGCGGAACGAGGCTGAAGGTTGGTGGAGCGCTGATCGCCCGCAGTGAGTCGGGGCTGGCTTATATCGAGAAGGTCGAGACCGGAGCCTACATTGTCGGCAACCCCTCGCCCACTGAGTGCACGGTGACTGTCAGTCTCGCTCCCCTGAATACCATGAGAGCGTACCAGTTGGACCACAAAGGACGGCGGGTCAAACAGGTCGGTCTGGCGAGTGACGAGGCAGGCACTTACCAACTGTCCATGGCCCCGGTCTCGCGTGTCGAGTTCGCCCCGGCCGGTGTAGCCGGCGTTTACAAGCACCGCCAGGCCATGCTCCGCAAGCGGCAGGCCGAACAGGCCGCGGCCATGAAGAAGGCCGAGAACGAGGCCCGGGTCCGGACGGCGGCCCGCGAGAAGGCGGCCAGGGCCAACCCGGTTCCGGCCAACACGATCGTGATCGTTCAGGCCGAGGATTTCACGGGCCAGGGCGGCGGCGAGGTCAGCCTGAACGACACCAAGCGAGCCATCATCGGCAAGGCCATCTTGGGTTGGGACGCCGTCGGCCACTGGCTGGAGTATACGGTCGAAGTGCCGGCCGCAGGGTACTACAACCTGGCGCTCTGTTACTGCACCGAGCTGGCCCTGTGCGAGAGGGAACTGGAGGTCAACGGCCAGGTCCAGGAGCCTTTCGCGAGGCTGGTCTTTCCGTCAACCGGCGGCTGGGCCAACGGCTCGGACGACTGGCGGCTCTTCACGGTGCCGAACCCGGTGGCCGACCATCCGCTGCTGGTGAAGCTCAAGAAGGGCAAGAACATCATCCGCCTGACGAACCTGAACGGCCGCGGCGTGAACCTCGATTACCTGGTCATCCACAGCCCGGACGTGAAGCTCGACCGGGCGAGCCTGAACAAGCGGATGAAGAAGTAGCATCGGCAGTTCGATACGCTCGGGCAAAAAGGGCAGGTGGCATGGCGACACCACAGGGGTCGCCACAGGGGTCGCCATGAGATGGCGGTTCGTAGGGGCACCCCTTGCGGCGACACACACCGTAACCACGGCACATGACTAGGCCTGGTGCTTGATGCAGCCGGCGACGATGGTGGCCACGGCCCGGCCGCGAACCTGCCAACCGCTGAAGGGACAGTTGCGGCTCTTGGACTCGAACTTCTCGGGGGCGATGGTCCACTGGAGCGCCGGGTCGATGATCGTGACGTCCGCGACGGCGCCTTCTGAGAGCGTGCCGCGATCGATGCCCAGGACCGTGGCCGGATTGGCGGTCAGCCTGGCCACCAGTTGCGGCCAGTCGAGCACGCCGCCGTCGATCAACTCGCCAATCACCACCGCCAGGGTCGACTCCAGACCGATGACCCCGAACGGCGCGAAGGCGAACTCCACCTCTTTTTCTTCCTGTTCGTGCGGGGCGTGGTCGCTGGCTATGCAGTCGATGGTTCCGTCCTTGAGACCGTCTTTGAGGGCCCGGATGTCGGCGGCGGTCCGCAGCGGCGGACTCATCTTGAAATTCGAATCGAAACCGGCCACCGCCTGGTCGGTCAGGGCCAGATGGTGCGGCGTGACCTCGGCCGTCACCCGGCTGCCGGAAGCCTTGGCCCGGCGGATGATCTCCACGCTGCCGGCGGTGGAGACGTGGGCGATATGGAGCTTGGCGCCGCTCATGTCGGCCAGGCGGATGTCGCGAGCGACGATCACCTCCTCGGCGGCCCCGGGAATGCCGGGCAGCCCCAGCTTGGCCGAAAGTGCCCCGGCGTGCATGACGCCGCCGCCGGACAGAGACTTGTCCTCGGCGTGCGAGATGAACGGCTTGCCGAACATTCGGCCGTAGGACATGCATTGTCGCAGGAGCCCGCTGTCGGCCACGCTGTCGCCGTCGTCGCTGAAAGCCACGGCCCCGGCCCGGACCATCTGGCCCATCTCGGCCATCTGCTCTCCCCTGCGGCCGACGGTGATGGCCCCGATGGGCAGCACGTTGGCCAGGTCGGCCGCCTTGCCGCGGCGGGCGATGAATGTGACCGCGCCTTCGTTGTCGACGCAGGGGTCGGTGTTGGGCATCGCGCAGACGGTCGTGAAGCCTCCGGCCACGGCGGCCCGACTGCCGCTGGCGATGGTCTCGACGTGCTCGGAGCCCGGTTCGCGGAGGTGGACGTGCATGTCGATCAGGCCCGGGGCGACGATCATGTCGCGGGCCTCGATCGTGCGGCCGCCGTCCGGCTCGACCACCCCGGCACCCAGGCCGGCCCCCACCTGGACAATGCGGCCGTCGGCGATCAGCACGTCGGCCGTGCGGTCGGTCCCGTTGGCCGGATCGATGACCCGACCGCCTCTGATCAGGATGGCCTCCATGTGAGCTACTTCCCCTTGTCCTTGACGCCGGCGACCAGGTACATGACGGCCATGCGAATGGCCACCCCGTTGGTGACCTGTTGCAGGATGGCGCTGTGCGGCCCGTCGGCCACGTCGCTGGTCAGTTCCACGCCGCGGTTGATGGGGCCCGGATGCATGACCAGCAGGTCCGGCTTGCAGCGGGCCAGCCGCTCGGCGTTCATGCCGAACAGGCGGCTGTACTCGCGAATGCTCGGGAATGCACTCTTGCCCTGGCGTTCGGTCTGGATTCGCAGCAGGTTGATCACGTCGATCTCGGCAGCACACTGTCGAGGTCGTGCGAGAGTTTCACGCCGCAGGAGGCCAGGCCGGCGGGCAACTGGGTCGGCGGACCGACCAGGGTGACCTCGGCGCCCAGCTTGGTCAGTCCCCAGATGTTGCTGCGGGCCACGCGGCTGTGGCTGATGTCGCCAACGATAGCCACCTTGAGTCCTTCGATCCGGCCCTTGGCCTCGCGGATGGTGAAGATGTCCAGCAGGGCCTGGGTCGGATGCTCGTGCGTTCCGTCGCCGGCATTGACCACGCAAGTATTTGTGTTGCGGGCCAACAGTTGCGGAGCCCCGGCCGCCGAGTGTCGCAGGACGAAGATGTCGACTCCCATGGCCTCGATGTTGCGGGCCGTGTCGATCAGCGTCTCGCCCTTCTTGACGCTGCTGGCGGCGGTATGGAACTCCAGGATGTCGGCGCTGAGGCGCTGGGCGGCCAGGTTGAAGCTCATGCTGGTCCGGGTGGAGGCTTCGAAGAACAGCAGCACCACGACCTTGCCGCGAAGGGCAGGGGCCTTCTTGATGCTGCGGGTCGAAATCTCCTTGAACCCGGTCGCAGTGTCGAGAATGTGAACGATTTCCTCGGCGCTGAGTTCTTCCAGACCCAGCAGGTGCCGCCTGTCCCACTTGAACCGTGATTTGCGTCTGGCCATTGTCCTTACCTTGACCTTCTCGCGTTCGCTACCGGTGCTCTGCAGGGCTCGATCCTGTGTGTGTCCATGTAGTCCGAGGAACATGGCCACGCAAGCGTGGCCCATGCCACCCCCGATCGCGCCCGCTGCCTAACGGTTCTCCTGCGCTGAACGCATAATCACCTCGTCGGTGTCGTCCATCTCGGTCATCGAGACTTCGACCACCTCGTCCCTTCGCGTCTGGATCGTGCAGCCGACCACGTCGGCGGCCAGGGGCAATTCGCGGTGCCCGCGGTCGACCAGCACGGCCAGCTTGACGAACTTCGGCCGCCCGTAATCGT
>JAACEH010000100.1 GCA_011682595.1 Anaerolineaceae bacterium | reverse complement strand
GCGGCGCCCAGGGCGATCCGGTGCGCACTGTCGTCCAGGTGCAGCAGACGAACAAACCAGTTTCGCAGCCGTCTCAGGCCAGACTTCAGCGCCACGCCCACCTCCCCAAGGTCATTCCTTGCCCGCCAGATGCACCACGCAGCCGAACACTTCGTCGACCGAGATCGACCGCTGGCACAGCAGTTCCTCCTGCCGGCCTTCCCACAGGCAGGCCCGCCGATAGCACGGGGCGCAGTCGGCCCGCTCGGCCAACATGGTGTGCCCCCGGCCATAAGGGCCGGTCAGGTTCACGTTGGTCGGCCCGAAGATGGCCACGATGGGGCGGCCCATGGCGCTGGCCAGATGCATCGGCCCGGTGTCGTTTGTGACCACGCACTCGGCCCGCTGGAGCACCGCCGCCAGGGTCTTCAGGTCCGTCCGTCCGATCAGGTCGACCAGATGGCGGCCCCGCAGGTTGCGCATGCGGTCGCTGATGTCGCAGTCGCCCGGCCCGCCGACCAGCACAGCGCCGTAACCCAGCTTCTCGTGAAGCTGGTTGGCCAGGGCGGCAAACCGCTCCTCGGGCCAGCGCTTGGTCAGCCACCGCGCCCCGGGCACCAGGACGACGTAGGGTTTGCCATTTTCCAACCCCTGCTCGGCCAGCACGCGGCGAGCCTCGGCCTCGGCCCGCCGGGGAATCTGAATGTCGAACCGCCGCCGCGTCTGGTGCGACGCGCCCAGGTAAAAGGCCGCCCGCATGTACCGATCGACCGACGAAATCTCCTCGGCCGGCAACTTGACGATGTGGGTGTAGAAACGGTCGGCCCCCTCACGCGACCCGGCCAGGCCGATGCGCTGGCGAGCACCGCTTATCCAAGCCAGGAAACCGCTGCGAAACAGGCCCTGCAGGTCGATCACCGCCGTGTACCGCGGGCGGCGCAGCTTGGTGATAAACCAGGCGAAGGCGCACAGCGTCAGCGGGCTTCGCCACATGCGGCCGAAGCGGTTGCGGTCGAAGACCACCACGTGGTCGATCGCCTCGAGCCCTTCGACCACGCCGGCACAGCCCGGGGTCACCAGCCAGTCGATGCGCGACTTCGGGCAAAGCTCCCGCATCGCCCAGGCCACCGGCAAGGCCTGAATGACGTCGCCCAGGCTCGAGGGCTTGATGATCAGAATTCGCGACAGGTCCAACTCTTAAGACTCCTTCGCCCGTCCGTCTACCGCTTCCCGGCCGCCTTGCGATCCATGGCCGACCGAACGGCCCGCCACCAGGAGCGAACCAGGTGCGACTGCTCGGCCGCCGCGCCGCTGCGGCAAGAGAGCGTAATCGCCTGTCGCACCTGCGGGCCCAGGTAGGTCTTCAGGAAGCGCAGACAATCGCTCGGGGCCAGATCCGGCACGGTGTCCTCGACGCCGTAGCCCCAGTCCCACGAGAAGGCCAGCCGCATCAGGTCCTGCCTGCGGCGGCGCCGCGAGAGCGGTCCTCTATGGCGGCGCACACCGTCCATGTCGACCAGAACCATCCGCCAGAGGCGGCCGTCGAAGCGAACCATAACATTTTGCGCTTTAAGGTCGCGATGGGAAAGTCCCGATTCGTGAAGGCGGCGAATTTCGCGAGCCACCGTCTCGATGCACGAGGCCCTCTTGCGGCCGGCCAGGTGGCCGAGAACCTGGTCCAGCGGACGATAATTGGTGATGGCCTCGTTGACAATGATGCTCTCGCGGCCGCGGAGACCGTGGCAAAGGTCGACCCACACCAAGGGCCGCGCGGTGGCGATGCCGCGAACCCCCAGGGCGTGGCCCATCCGCCAGGCTTTTCTTTGACGGCTGCCGCGAATCCAGTCCTCCAGAATCTTCGGCCACGGACCGCGAGGCCGCCGCCAGCCCCGCTGGCTGTCGCGCTTGATGAAAACCCGGTGCCCGGCCACCCGGGCGAAACCCGACAACCCGCGGCGCGACTTCTTGACGTACTCGCTGATCTCCAGCGCCCGGGCCAGCTCGTCGGCCGACCTGGGCAACCGCTGGGCCCAGTCGGCGACGACGAAGCCGCTGAAGCGGCCGACCTTCAGCGGCCGGAAGTACTTGCCCCGGCGCAGGCAGCGGCCGTCACGGCGCCTGTAGAATCGGCGGCGATAGATTTGCGTGTCGGCCTCGATTTGTCTCGGGCCGCCCTCAACCCGCAGGCCGCGGGCCTCCAGGAACTTCAGCACGCGCCGCCGTTCGCTGCGCGTCGCCAGCGGCTCGAAGAAATGGTTGAGTTGAACCAGGTGCTCGCCGAGGGTCCGCAGTCCCGGCATCTCCTCCAGGGCCACCAGGTCCAGCACCTCCAGGCGCCAACGGCCACCCAAGCCACCCAAGCCACCCGAGCCACCCAAGCCACCCGGGCCGGCCTGGTCGCCGGGGTCGCCCAAGCCGACCACCAGCAGGTTGCCCGGGTGCAGGTCCGTGTGCCGCAGGCCCAGGGTGTGCAGCTCGGCCAGCAGGCGGGCGATCATCGCGGCGATGGCCCGCGGACCGGGCACATCCCGGCCCACCTGGCCCGGCCGGCGCCGCCGCCGGTGCAACCGCACCATCTCCGGGGGCCGGTGACCGGGGTAGGGCGGCTCGTCGTCGGCAGGCTCGAAGTGCTCCTTATATACGAGGTCGCCCAGCGGCCGGGCCCCGGGGCTCTCAGCCGTGACGTAAATGGCCCCGCCCCGCCAGCAGGCCGCCACCGGCTCGGGCGTCGGCAGGCCGGCCTGGTGTGCCCAGCGGGCGACCTTCCATTCCCGCCGGGCCAACCGTCGCAACCGTCGCAGACCGCTGTATTGTTTGACGTAAAGGCCGCGGCCGCCCAGTTCGATCCGCGTGATTCGCCGCCCCGGGGCGACCTTGGCCTCGCAGCCGCCGCCTGAGGCCAGGGCGTCGACCAGCCCGCCGCCTGAGGGCGGAAAAAGCACGTCCGCCCACTCGGGTGCAACGTGCCAGCAATGCCCGCCGATTTTCCGCAGGACCTCTTTGCTCATAGGGCCGCTTTCTTGCTTCCCTGCTCCCAGGCTCCCCCTGACCTTGGAGCCAGACCGGCCCATAATACCCAAGACCGCCCGAAGCGCCTAGTGCCGCTGGAGCAGCGGGCCCGCCAAACTGCCATGATAGTTCAGTTCTGCTTGAGCCGTTCCGTCACGGCCAGGGGGCTGGGCAGGGTGAAGACCACCCAGTAGGTCGACAGGATCATGGTCAGCAGGCAGACCACCTGCACCAGGGCCACGTGATCGGCGGAGATCTGCTTCAAGCCGAAGGCCAGCCAGATGAGGATCAGGCTGAACTCGCTCATCTGGCTCAGCCGGACCGCCGCCTCGCGGGAAAGGTCCGGCGCTGTGCGGCTGAGGCGGAAGAACAGCCAGAACACTACGGGTTTGAGCACCATCAGCCCCACGGCGATCCCCGCCGCCGGCAGCAGAAGCGGCTGCAACTCGGCCAGGTCCAGACGGGCCCCCAGAGTGAAGAAGAACAGCACGACGAAGAAGTCCCTGAGCGGCTGCACCTTCTCGGAGATGTAGATTGAGATCGGGTGGCGAGCCAGGCTCACCCCCGCCAGAAAGGCCCCGATGCCGGGGGTGAAACCGAGTTGCCGGGCCCCCTCGGTTGCGGCGAAGCACCAGCCCAGCCCCACGATGAAAAGCAGTTCCGGATAGCGTTCCACCTTTCGCAACACCCGCCTCAGGCACAGCCCCTCGAACAGAAAGACGACCACCACCAGGCCCAGCATCTTGGCCAGCAGCCAGAGAAGGTCCGCCGCGTCGAGCGATTGGCCGTGAATGCTCCTGAGGCCGATCATCAGCACAATGGCCAGCACGTCCTGCAGAATCAGCACGCCGACGCACACCGTGCCCACCGGCGACTCGTGCAGCTTTCGCGTCGGCAGCAGCTTGACCACCAGAATGGTGCTCGAAAAGATTGCCGCCAGGCCAAGAATCAGGGCGGCCTTCCAGGGCAGCCCTATGGCCAGTCCCAACCCGAACCCCGCGGCGCAGAATACCGCCCCCGCTCCCAGGGCCACGACAATGGCCGGGCCGGCGACTTTCTTCAGCCGGTGGGGGTTGAGCACCATGCCGACCAGAAAGAGCAGAAACAGAATGCCCAGGTCCGAGGACACATCCAGGAAGGTTTGCACCGCTTCGGAGGAGTGCAGCGCCTGGGGGCCCGTGAAGCGGCCCAGCAAGCCGCTCGGCCCGGCCAGGATGCCGCACAAAACGTAGGCCACCAGAAGAGGTTGTCTGAGCCAATGCGACACCACGCCCAGCAGCGCCGAGCCAACAAGAACAACCGCCAGACTGGCCAGAATGACGTTGACGGATTCCGACGACATGGGCCACTACCTCCTGAGGCCAACGATACGATTATTATAGCGGCACTTTGAATGCCTGGATACCCTGCCCCCTCCCCTTTTGCTTGACAGCGCCGCCGGTTCCAGTACGATACGTGGCTCACAACGTGAGTGCCGCCCCTAATACAACGACCAGGAAGGATGTACGATGGCTTACGACATTACGCTGGTTCGCGGCGACGGGGTCGGGCCGGAGCTGGCCGAAGCGGCGCGACGCTGCATCGACGCCACCGGGGTCCAGATTAACTGGGACGTCCAGGAAGCCGGCCTCGACATTATGGAGACCGAGGGCACCCCGCTGCCGGAGGCCCTGCTGGAGTCGATCCGACGGACCCGCCTGGCCCTGAAAGCCCCCATCACCACGCCGGTCGGCAAAGGCTTCCGCTCGGTCAACGTCGCCTTGCGGCTCATGTTCGATCTCTATTGCTGCCTGCGGCCGTGCAAGAGCTACCCCGGCGTGCGGAGCAAGTACGCCGATATCGACCTGGTCGTCTTCCGCGAGAACAGCGAGGACCTCTACGCCGGCGTCGAGTTCGAGCACGGCGCCGACGACACCGAGGCCCTGATCCAGTGGCTGAACGATCACAACGAGAAGAAGGTCCGCTCGGGCTCGGGGCTCTCGATCAAGCCGATCAGCGAGGCGGCCACGCGGCGGATTCACAAGTTCGCTTTCGAGTACGCCCGCAAGAATGGCCGCAGGAAAGTGACCAGCGTCCACAAGGCCAACATCATGAAGTTCACCGACGGCCTGTGGTTGGAGGTGGCTCGCCAGGTGGCCGCCGAGTACCCGGACATCGAGTTCGAGGACCGCATCGTCGACAACATGTGCATGCAGTTGGTCCAGAAGCCCGAGCTGTACGACTGCCTGGTGCTGCCCAATCTTTACGGCGACATCCTGAGCGACCTGTGCGCGGGGCTGGTGGGCGGCCTGGGGGTGGCCCCGGGAGCGAACATCGGCGACGACTGTGCGACCTTCGAGGCCACCCACGGTTCGGCCCCCAAGTACAAGGGCCAGAACAAGGTCAACCCGACGGCCCTGATCCTGTCGGGCGTCTTGATGCTGCAACACATCGGCCAGGCCGAGGCCGCCCGGCGCCTCGAGTCGGCCGTGGCCAGGGTGATCGTCGAGGGCCGCAACGTAACCTACGACATGAAACCCCACCGCGACGACCCCACCGCTGTCGGCACCCGGGAAATGGCCGAGGCCATCATCGCCGCCATGGGATGATTTTCCCGCCACACATCCGATGACATTGCCCCGGGGCAGGCTCTTGCGGGCCTGGCCCTGAGCGTATGACAATAATTCAGGAACGTTGCGGAAGGGCCGTCGCTCAGGGGCGGTGCCACGAAAGCCAACGAAAACCGCGGACCGGGCGGTTTTTTTCAAGGCACCTTCCGCCGCGGGCCGGGTTTCACAGTCTGTCGTTGATGCCTGGTTGGTTCCCGTTCGCCCGAAACTTAGGAGCAAGCCATGAAAACTTCCTTACTGACGGCCTTGGTGTTGATTACGGCCGTGGCCCTGCCGGCGGTTGCCGCAGAGAACGGCCAGATTGAGAGCCGCAATAGCGTCTCGCAGTATGGCATCACCTGGACCTTCGACAAGAAAGTGCCGGTCGGCCAGTTCGTCAACGGCGACTGGTACGTGGTCGGGCCGGTGACGGTCACGGCCATCGACCCCAAGCCGCGGTTCGGCAAAGAGGTGGCCGAGGACGAGTTGGACGGTCGCGAGAAGAAATGGCCCAAGAGCAAAGAAGGGCAGCGGATCCGCAACGGGTCGATGCTCAACCCGCCGGCCCGCCAGACGGTGGCCTACGACAGCGGCATCCGCAACTGGTTCCGCCCCAAGCTGGCGGCCAGGCTGCCGATTGCCATGAAACCCGGCGATTCGCTCGTTTCGACCATCAGCCTGAAGGTCGGCGAAAAGCCCGTGTTCCCCTACCATGTCGGCGGCGTGCGTGCCCGTGGCGACGACAGCCCGGTCAAGACGGCGGCCGTGCTGACCTGCATGGCCGAAGCCCAGCCGGCGGACGCCTTCCGGCCGGCCTATTGCGACAAGACCAACAAGGTCTACCTGGCCCGAAACCTGAAGCGCGACTTGCTGAAGAATCTGCCGCGGCCCAAGAACACGCCGGACCTGAAGAAGTGGATCCGCATCTTCCAGCGGCCGTGGGTCAACACCGGCTTCTTCGGTTTCGAGCAGCCGATGGAGAACATGCCGCACTACGGACAGTGGGTCGGGCAGGCCCAGTCCATGGCCGGCCTGATGCTGATGCTGGACTTCCCGCCTCAGGAGAAAGAGCCGCTGCTGGTGAACGTGGTGCAGGTGGGCATCGACTACTGGGGCGCCGTCAAGAACGGCCACCCGGGATGGCAGG
>JAACEH010000099.1 GCA_011682595.1 Anaerolineaceae bacterium | reverse complement strand
AACTGCCGCACCTTGTTGACCGAAAAGGCGATCAGCCGCCCGCTGGGATGCCACGAGCCGATGGCGGCCGGAGCCTTGTTGACAGGGCTGCGCGCTTCGATCTTCTGTATCTGGCCGTCTTTCAGCAGCAGCATGCCGCCGCCCGGTCCGCGAACCTGCATGACCATCATGTCGGCCCGGTTCTTGTACGGCGCGTGACAGTTCATGCAGCCGGACTTGTTCCCCAGGTCCCGGTTGTCCAACAAGCGGTCTTCGTCGTAAGTCTCGAGGTTTCTCTGGTGAAAACTGATCGGCCCCCAAGTGTTGTACAGCGGCTTGATCTTGCGGTAGAGCAGGTAGGAGTCGATCTTCTCGCGGGCAATGGTGTTGGAGGCCGTCTCGAAACGGGTCCACGAGCCGTCTTCGGACTGCACGTAAATATCCACGGCCAAGTGGTTTCCGCGATTGGCCTCGAGCAGCTTTCGCCACTTTGCGGGGGGGATGACTATCTCCGGCGAGTCGCCGTGCAGTTGGATGGCCGCCCCGGTGTCGGACGAGATTCGGACCAGATACCGCGAGCCGTGCTCCAGGATCAGGAAGTTCAGCGGGGCGATGTTCGGCGGCAGAACGACTCCGACATAGTCCGGGCTGATCCTGGGCAGTCGCCCGGCCTCGGTGTAGTTATCGATGGTCGGCGGCGGATGGTACAGAACGCGGGCGGCGACCCCGGCGGCCAGGGCAAGGGCGATGAGAATACCGATGATAGAACCCTTTCGAATAGTCATTTTTTCTTGGCTCCTGCGGCTGGACGCCAGGTCGAAAAGAAGTGGAAGAAATAGCTGTCGCGGTACGGTTCCCGACCCAGAAACAGCAGGAATTCCTTGGGCCTTCTTCCAGCTTTTTTCAGGTACTGCATGGTCCGAATGACGGTGGCGAACTGGCGGCGAACTTTGGCCTCGATTCGGTAGCCATGGAGATCAACTTTCCGGCCGGCGAAAAAGTCGTACAACAGGATGGCCTCCTGGATGTGTCGCGGCATTCGCTGGTAGCCGAGTTTCTTCAGCCGTCCAATGTTGTTGGCGACGCCCTGCAGGTTGTTGGTCAGCAGACAGTTGGCCATCAGGTACTCAAAAGCCATCCGGTTCTTCGGATTGCTTTCGAGCAGTTCCATCATGTCGCCGACGATTGTCCGCTCGGAGTTGAGGGAACCCCGCCGCACATTCCACGAGCGTATGCGGAGCAACCGTTCATCAACCGGCAAGGCCCCGGTGGTTTCGAAGCTGCTCAACATCTGCTCCGCCCAACGTTCGTACCGCGGGTCGTTGCGCAGGCCGGCCAGGTATCCCAGGAACACCCTGGCCGCGGGGGTCTGCTCCTTGACGATGTTGATCTCGGCCAGCAGGCGAAGCGTTGACGGGCGATCACCGAACCTCTGCAGCAGCTCGTGGGCCATGCGCTCGGCGGCATTGACGCGCCCTATCTCGAAAAACAGGGACGCGACCCGTTCGGACTCCCACCGTGAAAGATCCCTCTTCTTGCGCTTGCGATTGAAAAGAAACAGGGCGCCCGCATCCTGCGGCGAGTGAAACATTTCGTCCAGCAATTTCCCCTCGTGGTACAGGGCGCGATTGATGTCGTGATTCAGGCGAAGCTTGTTTTCAAGGGGCAGCCTCACAAAGTCCTGGGGTTGCACCTGCCGGGCCAGTTCCAGAAACTCTCCCCACATCTTGTTGTGGCGGAAGTAGGCCATCTGGTAGCTCTCTTTCACGCCTATCAGGGGGTTTCCGGACACAGGCGGGTTGAACAGCAGGTACGCCCCGGCCAAGTAGTAGACAACTGCCGCCAGAACCAGCATCAGGATCACCCGCCGCACAAAACTCCCGGGGGCGATTCGCACATAGAGGTTGGCCACCGCCAAGGCCACCAGCACTTCCAGCGAGGTTTGCAGGTAGTCCTGATATCGACAGTATGGCACCAGCAACACAAGGGCCGGAATGAAACTCACCAGTCGAAACCACGAACCGGTCCGGATCGGCAGCAGGCGGTCCACCGCCACGGAAATAAGCAGCGCCACGGCGGCGATAATCAGCGAACCCAGCCAGTTGTAGCAGTAATACTGGTGCAGGTAACCGGCGGCATATCCTACCGCCCCGCCGGGAACGTGCAACATGGCCACCAGGTGGGCCAGCGTGCGAGAGAAATTCTGCGAGACGGGAATGTAACGATCATAAATAATACGCGGATCGACCCACAGCGACATGAAAAGGTAGTAGAGCGCGGCAAACAAAACGAAGCGCGCGGCCAGACCGAGACTCCCCCAGCGAAACCGCCGCTTGAGAACCGATGCCATACTCAGACTCCATAAGCGAATGTCGTTGCCGACCCCGTGGGGGCGGCCCTAATGCTCCGGCTCCCGGCCGCGCGACGCCCCCGATCGGTAGGCTCCCTCTTCGGCCTTGGCCCCGGTATCGGGACTGGCCGATGTGATCGGCAGGCGACTGGCATCTTCTATCGGCGTTCGAATCAGCCGAGCCAAAGCTTTTCCGCGGATCGGAACCGGCCCGGTGACCAGTTCCGGCACATTGTAGGTCTTGATGAACGAGTCGTAAAACCGCGGGTCCTTCTGCGGAAGAACCAACTGTTTGCCGACCTCGCCGCCCGGGGCGACGTGACTGATGTAAACCCGGGCCAGCAGCCCGTTGCCGCGCTTGCTGGAGAATACGATCCACCGGCTGTTGCTCGACCAGGAATGCCACGACTCGGTCTCCTCGCTGTTGATCGGCAGCCGGCGGTAACGACCGCTCTCAAGGTCCATCATGTACAGATCGCTGCTCTTCTGGAAAACCGGGAAGCAGCCGTACTCGGACATGCAAAAGAGCAAGTTCCGCCCGTCCGGCGAGATCCTCGGCTGGGTGATGCTCAGGCCCGTTTCTTCAGACGAGAGCACCATCTCCGGCTCGCCCCACCGGCCGGTCCGCTCGTCGTAGCTGATCCGCTCCAGGTCGTAGCGGACCTTCTTATACTCCTTCGGCGGCACCCGGTCGGTGTTTGTCCAGAGCTTCCGGGCGCTCACGAAGTAAAGGTGCCGCCCGTCCGGCGCCCAGCAGGGATAACTTTCCAGGCGATCCTTTCGCGACAGGCCGGGCTGCGTGGCCACGGTGTCCTTGTCGATATCGTAATAGACCAGCGTGGAGTCCATGTCGATCACGTCGCGAACCTCTTCCCGCGCCGAGTGGAAAAACTGGCGAACCTTGACCACCGCACAGACGATCATTTTGCCGTTGGGATGCCACGAACTGTACCCGGTGAGACCGAATGCCGATTTCGTGTTGACCCGGGCCCCCACCCCGTCGCGCACCAGTATCGTCGCACTGCCGGCCGTGCCCCCGCGAGTGTGCAGAATCATGTTCCGCGGATCGTTCTTGTTGAAGGCGTGGCAGTTAACGCATCCCTCGCCGAACTGAATGTTGTGAACCACCAGCGACTCGTCATACGAGGTCAGGTCCCTCTGGTAGATGCCGATCGGCCCCCAACTGTTATGAATCGGACGGATCAGGCGGTAGACCAGGTACGGGTCGATCGCCTCGGGGGCGACCGTGTTGGTCACGGTCCGAAACTGCTTCCACTTGCCGTCGCCGCCCTCGGTGAAAACGTCGAAGGCCAGCCGCCCGCCGCGGTTCGCCTCGAGCAACCGCGCCCAGCGGTCCCGCGGAATTATGATCTCCGGGCTCCCGGAGCCGATCACGAGGGGCTCGCCATGCTCGCCGCGAATGCGGACGACATACCGCCGGCCCGGCTCGTTGACGACGAAGTTTAGCGGCGCGATGTTCGGCGGAATAACCAGGCCGGAGTAGTCCGGGCGTATCCCCGGAGAACGATCAATGGCCGTAACCTCGTCCGGGACTCCGGCCGAGTCGTCACAGCCCGGCAGGGCGCCAAGAGCCAGGACGGCCCAGGCCAGGCACACCAGAATCAGTTGATTCGACCGGCCTGTCATAGTGCGACTCCCCCCGGGCCGAAGTAGAAGTAGTAATAGAAGGTATCGCCGTACTGCCGGGCCAGGGTGCTGAAAAGCTGGGCCCTCCGGTCGCCCGTCGCCGCCTTGATTTCCCGGACCGACCGGGCAAAGCCCGCGAACCGGCGGAATGTCTCAGGGCGGATTTTCCGGCCGCCCAGGTCGAGTCTTTTCTTCGACATGACATGGTAGACCAATATCGCTTCCTCGTAGTGCCGCGGGATGCCGTCGTAGTCGAAATCGTCCAGGCGATGAAGATTGGCGACAAAGTCCATCACTTGCCTGGACAGCAGGTAGTGGGCCATCAGGTACTCGAAGGCTTGGCGGTTCAGCCGATTCGCCCGCAGCAGCACTTTCCACCGATCCGCCACCAGGGGCTTCCGCCCGCCGATGGTAAAGTCTCGCTTGAATATCACCGAGCGAATGCGGCGGACCTCCGGGTCGGACGACAGAAGAGGATCCTCATCCAGGCGGGCCAGCAGCCCGTCGGCCTGGGCTCTGTACTTGCGGTATTTCCTCAGCTTCCTCAGGTAGATCCGGGCCGCCTCGGGGCGTTTCTTGACGATGTTGATGTCGGCCAGCAAGCGGATCGGCATGGGTCTTTCCCCGCCGGATTCGATCGTCTCACAGGCGATCCGTTCCGCCTCGTTGACCCGCCCCATCTCGAAATACGGACGACCCAGCGGACAGGGATCGCCCTTGTCCTGCAGATAAAAGATCAGCGACACCCCTTCGATCGTCTGCGGGTAGCTGAACATGGCCTGCGACAGTTGGCCCGTATGGTACAGGGCCTGGTTGACGTAGTAGTTGATGCAGGCATCGTACCCCCCGGTGTCCTGCCGGGCCGCGGCCAGCAGCTCGGGCCACATCTTGTTTTCAGCATAGTAGTCGATCTGCAGCCGCGTCTTTCGCACCTCGCTGAAGAGGCTGAAAACCAACAGGCCGACGGCCAGCAGGCACACCACCTGCAACGCATAGCTCGTCCAGCCTTCCACTGGCCGAGGCGGCAGCACGGCGCCGGCCGCCTGCTTTCGCGCCGCCGGCTGCGAGCGGCCGGCTAATTGACAAGACAGTCCGCTCGCCGCGACCAGAACGAAAAAGGCGGCCAGACCGAGGGCGGTGGCCGTCGTCGTCACGTACTCGCCTTCAATGAACAACTCGAAGTGCGTCCAGGGATGATAGAACATCGGCAGCAATTGAGCCGGCCATGGCGGGTCCATGCCCAACCAATTAATCGTTTCGTCCAGCAGGTACATTGACCCGAAACAGGGCACAAGCACGGCCAGCACAAAGCCCACAGCAGCCGGCAGCCAGCGGCGGTTCAGCACTTCGAACAGCCCGCAGATCAGGGCGAACAGGAAGTAGGCCTCCCCCACCATCATGTAGACCAGGGGAGTCATGACCAGGAAAATCGCCGTTCGGACCAGGAGCCGGCGCGTCGGAATCCGCATGTAAACGCCCGCCGCCAGACACACCCCCACAAGGCGCAAGGCCAGAGTCGTCATGTCGTTGTATTGCCCGAACAGAAAGACCAGCAGCAGGGCCGGGCCGAAGGCCACGATATAGCTGCGCCGCAGGCCCAACGGAGTTATGGCCGCCAGCGTCGCCAGGCTGACCGCCGCCATCAGCAGGGCAATGATCCGCGCCCCGAGCAGCGAGTCGAAGTAACGTTCCGACAGGGCGTTGGCAACATAGTCGATCGGGCCGCCGGGATAGGTCAGGAAGTCCGCCGGCGCCTTGTCCGTGACCGAAATCAGCGACGGCAGGAGACGAGTCTGATGATAGACCAGGCTGGGGTCGATCCGCAGCCAGACATAAACGAAGATCAGGCAGAGCAGCAGACAGAAGACAAGAGGATAGAAGAACACCGCCACGTTTCGTCGCGGAGGTTTCTGTTCGTTCGAACTCATTGTCGTCGGCATCCTTGCTGGCCAGACTCCCGGCCCCGGCCTGCCTTGCGCAGCAAAACAGGCCCGCTCGGTACAGAACAAGCGGGCCACTATACCGAATATCGGCATGGCCGCATAGTTTTCTTTGGGACCATATTACCCAGAAAGTGCCGTTGCGGCAAGGGCTTATGCCCCCGGCTTATGTCCCCGTCCGGCAGCCCTCCTGAGGCTGCATCAGGGCAACTGCGACCCCAGGCGGATGCGGGCGGCCCGCAGGTCGGCCGAGGTGATGTCGCCCGAGAGGTCCAGATCGTAACGCAACGTCCCGGCGGCCACCGTCACCGTGTAGCGGTCCGCATCCAGCAAGCTGCCGGTCAGGCCGACCTGCATGACCGAACCATTGCCGGTCAATGTGACCGAGCCGACCAGCGACGACTTGTCGCCGCCGGCCTGGCCAACGATTCGGGCGCCGGCGGCGGACCGGCCAGAATAGCCGGCGTCCAGGTGATGCGGCGGTTCGGCTGCCGCGGTACTGCAGGATGTTCTTGGCGATCTTGCCCAGCCCGTCGCGGATCAGCAGTTCCTCGATCGGCGACATGCCGCCGGGATGCTGACTCTTTCTATAATGCGCCGCCAGAAAATCATAGGCGATGCCGGCATCGGCGAACTGTTGCAGCGTCTGGCCGAGTTCGTTCAGGAAGTCCTTCGACGGCGTGGCGTTGGAGACGGTGGTCTCGAAACCGACCGGCTGCAAGCGAGCCATCCGCAGCATCCGCGTCTTGCACAGGGCCGCCTCCGCCGGCGCCGAGGCTGCACCTTCCACCGCCAGCACCAGGGCGTTGCTCAT
>JAACEH010000098.1 GCA_011682595.1 Anaerolineaceae bacterium | reverse complement strand
ATTCTGCCGCCGTAGAGCATGCGGCTCAGCACGTCCTGTCCGCGACTGTCGGTTCCCAGGAGGAAACTGGTCTGGCCGGCGGACTCATCAACGCCGAAGAAGTGCAGGTTCGTCTCAAAGAGTCCGAGGAACTTCCACCGGCGGCCGCGGACAAAGAAACGGATGGGTATCCTCTTCTGGTGGTCGTCGTAGTATTGGCGGCGCAGCGTAACCGGGTTCTGCTGCATGAGGACCGGCTCCAGGTAAAGGCGCGGCAGCGTGAAGCCCTCGACGAAACCGAAGTGCATGGCCTGCGGCGGCAGGTTGACCCAGCGGGGGTGAATCTCGGTCGGATCGTAGGGGGCGAAGAAGTCGCAGCCCAGACAGATGACGTACAGCAGGATGACCACCGACAACATCCACAGGGCGATCTTATGCTTGGAGAACCTGCGGCGCATAAGGGTCCACTGGGAGGCCTCGTAGTAGGAGGCCTTCCTGCTTTCGCCTGCCGAAGCCGCTTCGGCAGGCGTGGGCCTGGGCTCGGCGGCCGAATTGTCGATTTCTCTGGCGTCCATATGTTTGTCCATTACTGTCTTGTAGCACAGCCGGCCCGGCCGACACTTTGTGCCTGTCTTGCTACTTGCTCCCGAACTTGATCCTCGGATCGACCACCGAGAGCATGATGTCGGAGATCAGGATGCCGATGATGGCCAGGATACATTGAATGAATATGCAACTGGCCGCCATGTAGGTGTCCTGGCTTTGCAGGGCGGCCAGCACCTTGGGCCCCAGGGTCGGCAGATTCAGTACGATCGAGATGATCATCGAGCCCGAGATGATCCGCGGCAGCACCAGTCCCACGCTGGACATCAAGGGATTGATGGCCACCCGCACCGGGTACCTCAGGACGACCACGGCCGGGTGCAGCCCGCGGGCCCGGGCGCAGAGAACATACTGCTTCTTCAACTCGTCGATGACGTTGGCCCGCAGGATACGGATCATCCCGGCCGTGCCGGACAGGCCCAGGATGCAGACCGGAATCCAGATGTGCTTCAGCAGATCGACGATCTTCGGCCAGTAGAACCAAGGCTTGTCCTGAAGCGATTTGCTGATCAGGCCCGTGGGATCGAAATGAGGATCGATCCATTGCATGACGACCATAAAAATCAGGGCCACGATGAAGGCCGGGGTGGCCATCGCCGTCAGGCCGATGAATGTCAGCAGGTAGTCCCAGACCGTGTTCTTCTTCACGGCGGCGATAACCCCGAAAGGAAAGGCCACCGACCAGGTGAACAGAATCGTAAAGGCGCTGATGGCCATGGTGGCCGGCAACACGGTGGCCAGAATTGTGGTCACGGGCCGTCCGACCTCGAAGGAATCTCCCAGGTCGCCCTTAACGAAGTTGGTGATCCAGTGGACGTACTGAACCGGCAGCGGATCTTTGAACCGGTACTGTTCCTCGAGCTGTCTGAGTTCCTCGGGATCGTAGGTTCCCTCGCGCAGCATCTGGTTGACTTTGGACTCGATGAAGCTGCCCGGCGGCAACTGGATGATCATGAAGACGATGAACGAGATGAGCAGCAACACCGGGACAGCGATGAGCATTCGCTTGATGATATAGCGGATCAGCATAAGTTACTTGTCCTGCTCGATATAGAACATCTCCGGGTTGCAGTTGCCCGGCTCGTGGGCGATCCAGCCGGCCAGGGCCAGGCGAGGCACGTTCTTGAAATTCTTGTGGACGTAAATGACCTTGCCCGGACTGGTCGAGATACCCAGAACGGGCAGTTCCCAGGCCGCCCGGTCGGTCAGGGCCATCCAGGCCTTGATCTTGTCCTGCTCGGTCGGGGCCCGGATGACCTGCTGCCACATGAAGTCCAGGTCCTTGATGCGTTCCGGCGGCTCCAGCCCCTCGCGGCCCGCGCTGCGGAGCCAGGCCGCCCAGGCGCTGAACTGCACCGACTCGGCGGGGTGTGTCGGGGCAAAGCTGCCGGCCACGGCCGGGCCAAAGTAGCTGCCCCCCTCCTTGTCCACCCAGATGTCGTATTTGCCCATGCGGTACAAACGCCACTTGATCGAGCCGCTGCGCTGCTTCATCAGGATCTTGATGTCCAGTGCCCGCCAGTAGGTGCAGGCCAACTGAACGGCCGCCAGAGGACGCTCCGCCTCGTAGCTGACTTCCAGCATCAACGGCCGACCGGACCACAGCAGCCGCTTGCCGTCCGGGCCGCGCTTGTCCAGCCCCATGTCGTCAAGCAGCTTGTTGGCCCGCTGGGGATCGTATTTGATGAACGCCGTCCGCAGGCGGGGATTATAGTACTTCGAGCCTTCGGGCACGCTGAACTGGGCCGGTGTGCCCAGCCCCTGAAAGACCACGTCGATCATCTCCTGCCGGTTCAGGGCCAGCGACAAGGCCTGGCGGATCCGCGGATCGGCCTGCAACTTGCGATACTCGGGGTCGTCGTTCTGCTGGCAGATCCAGTAGGTCACCTCGCCGCAATAATCGTTCGCCCACAGCCGCACCTCGTAGCCGCCTTCGGCCTCATTCTGTTTCAGGGCCGTGTAGTCGCTGAACTCCAGGTTTCGCGATTGCATGTCGACGTTGCCGCTGCGGAGCTTCAGCAGGCGGGTTTCTTTGCGGGAGACCTTTTCGGACTCGATCATGTCAATGTAGGGAAGCTGTTTGCCCTCGGCGTCGACCTTGAAATAGAACGGGTTGCGCACGGCAATGACCGTCATGTCTTCCGGCTCCGAAACGATGCGCCACGGACAGAGCGTCGGCACGTGCCGGTTCCACTGCTTGTTGGGCTTTCGGGCCCCGCTGTAGAGGGCCCACCAGGTGCGCTTGCCGCGCCATTGGGCCTGCTTGTTCAGGGCGTCTTCACGGTCCACGGCGATCATCTTCCGGCCGTCACGCTCAGTCTTCTCCAGCTTGGGATCACCATCGTAGGCCGACCGCAGCATCATCAGGTTGAACTCGAAAACCTCCTCATCGCTGAGATCAGACACGCCGCGGCGCAGAAAATCCTGCAGCTTCAACAGCAGGCGAAACCGCCGGCGGTCGCTGCTCTGAAGCGTGGAATAGCCCCGCTTGAACAGGCCGGCCAGTTCGCTCTCAAAATCGACCTTGGACCAGGCCGCAGCGTCGTAGAAATCGCGGCTCTTCAGAACCCGATTGATGTCGTCGACAACCTCCTGCTTGTACTGCAGATCCTTCTTGCGATCGTCCTCCGGAAGGCGAGCCTCGAGCCTGGTCTTGATCGGGTCGCTGAGCATCGGCCAGAGCCTCTTGCCCGGGGACGGCCCGGCGGCGGCCGCTTGTTTCCGGACCGCCTTCCAGAATTCCTCCCAGTCCAGAATGTCGATCACGTTGAGAACCTTCGACCCCGTAATATGCCACTTGGCGAAGTAGTGCTTCGGCTGATTGAACAGGCCCAGGTAGAACATGAAGGTCGCCGTCTTTTCCAGAAAGATGGAATTCGGTCTCTTGAAGGTGAAACGCAGGATGTAGCTGGTGTCGCCCGTTTCGTCGGGCACCGCCTCGATCTTGACTCGCTCGCGGACCGCCGGCACAACGAAGTCGCGGTATGCCGCCCGGAACATCAGCACATTAAACCGCGTGACATCACCGGCCCGCCACTGCCGTTCGTCCATGATCGCATCGTAACGTTTCAACCCGTCGGCCCGCCTCAGCAGGACTTCGTAACGTTCGATCTCCTTCTTCGAAAGCTCCGAGAAGCCTTTCTTGCGAAGGCCCTCCAACTCAGAACTGAAATCGACCCCCTCCCAGGAAGCCGGGTCGTAGAAACTGCGATGGCCGAACAGGGAGGTCAGCTTGCTGACGATCTTCTCGCGAGTCGCTTCGTCAGGCGGAGTTTCAGGTGTGATCGACTTCAGCAGGCCCTTCAGCGGCAGCAGACGGCCGCTTGTCTCCTGGTCGATGACCTTCCAGATCTGCCTGCCCGGCGAGGGCTTGTCGGACCGGGCCTGCTCCAAGATCCTGCCCGCCAGAGCCGGCCAATCCAACACGTCGTCGGCGTACAGCATGCTGGAGCCGTCGGTTTCCTGCATCCAGTTCGGGCGGCTGGCCCCCAGCTCCACGCAATCTTCGGTCACATAGAGAATGTCCTCGGTCGTGAACGGATGGCCGTCGGACCATTTCAACCCCTTGCGCAGCCAGAAGGTGTAGACCCGGTTCTGGTTCGAAACCTCCCACTTCCAGGCCAGGTTCGGTTGCAGCCGGCCCGACCAGTCGAAACGCACCAGGGCCGGGTAGCCGATCTTGTGTTTAATGTTCCCGTAGTCGTCCAGCGTCGCCCGGCGCCAGACCATCAGCTTGTCGCCGCGACTGTAGCGGCCGATCCCCTCAATGCCGCGGAGCACCGCCGGGTTCTCCGGAAGGCGGTCCGCCACCGGCGGCAGCTTTTCCGGGTAATACTCCTTGAGTGTCTCCGGCATCAACTTCGGATCGTCGAACATCGGATGGCCGCGATATTCCTTGATCACCACCTCCGGTTCGTCCGGATCGTCGGCTTCGATCTTCCTGTAGGGGCGACCCGGCAGCGACACGTGCTCATACACCGGTCGCGGCAGGTTGGCCGCCAGAACGTCGGCCACCGTCACCTGGCGAATTGGCATGACCTTGCTGGTTCGGGCAAACTCCTCGAGTTTCACCCTGAACTCCGCCAAGGTGGTCGCCTGGCCGTCGAGGACCGACTGCCCCTTCCGGTCGATCACGAAGCGCCAGGTTGACTTGTTCTGGCGATCGTCGGCCAGGATGCTCAGCGGGCCCCGCCGACTTGCGATCCGGACCATCAGTTCATCCAGTGATGAGGGCCGGTCGTCGAGGAACATCAGGCCGGCCTCACAGATCGTGAACTCCCAGCGGTCCTGCCCGCCGGGAGCGCTACCGGCCGCCTGCAGCCGAAGCCGCACGACCGGACGCTCATCTTTGGTCAACCGCCACTGGGCCACAAGCAGCATCGCAAACAGCCCGACACAAACCAACGCAGTTCGCCCGACGAATCGTAACACTCAGGACGCTCCCGAAAAGGACGGATGAAACTCCCAGGCCAGCCGCTAAGAGACGCGGTATTCTACCATCTGTCGGCCGGAGTGGAAGCACTTTTGTCGCCCCGTTGAACACCCCAGGAAGTGCAAGGTTCCGGATCATCCTCTCATTCGACCTGCTGGATGAAAAAACACAGGGACCTTCAACCGAAAGTCCCTGCGCCCAAAACTCAAACTCTGTCCCCGGGTTCCCTACGGCACCGTCAGGCCGATCCTGTGGCCGCCGTTGAGCATCATCATCGTCGTGTTGGGGTAAACCCAATCCAGATCGTCCTCTGTGGCCACCTCAATCGCCGGCGGGCCTCCGTCATGGGCGGTTGCCATCCTTGTCCGCGCCAAGGTCACCGGACCGGCGTTGGTGGCAACTTCCACACTGATCACCTTCTCGCCGGCCGTGTCAACTGGTCATTACCACTTCATAGACGCCCGGCCCCGTCTCGACAACAGGGCTGAAGATGTTGTTTCCCGCCCCGACCACCTGGAAGGTCATGTCATCCGACTTCCCTCCAACCGGCGCGCCTCGGTCATGTACCTGGCCCGGTCGCTCATGACATGGGCGGCAACCACGAAATTGATGGCCACGTAGTTGCTTTTCTGCTGGTCGGGCAATTCGGCCACTGCCTCGGCGACTTGAAAGAGGCTCGTGTCGTGCCAGGACTGGACGACCAGGGCATTGGGCCGAACGTCCCAGTTGTCGCCGGGGTCGGCCACCTCCAGCCAGTCGCCCGGCAGAACGGGGTTGCCGACGGCCGAGGCCAGAAAGTAGTCGAAATCGTCGCCGGACAGATAACCTCCCGCAGGGGTCCCTTCCGTTCCGCTCACCTCCCAGGCCGGCGCATCCCCGCAGATCAGCCAACTGGTGCTCAGGGCGTTCCAGCCCAGGCCGTCACGCTCGTCGCCCTGCAGTTCCCGCAAGCTCAGACCCGGAGGGTTGCCGGCGGCATAGGCGTCAAGAGCAGCCATCTCCAGGGGACCAAGCCAGAGGTCCATGTTGAAGCCACCGGAGAGGTCAAGTTGCACGGCCGCCCTGTTCCCGCCGGGCGCCAGGACCAGGCCCCAGAGAGAATCGCCGGCCGTGTAACCGTCATCGTCGGTGACCTCAAGAACGATCTCGTGCGCCCCGACGGGGGGAATGCCCTTTCCCATGGCAGGCAGCGAAAACCCGACCGGGACGGCAATATTCAACAGAGCCATTGGGGATGCACCAAGGACGTGCCCACCACGGCGGCCCACATCTCAAGCAAGTATAGCCCACAGTCAATAGCAATGCAAAAAGAACCACCTGATCTTGCGGCGGCACATCAGCAACAGAGACACAATGCCATGGTGGTCATGAGGTTGGATTCTTCGCGGCATGGGCCGGGACGCGGTGGCCGACCTTCCGGAAATCAAGGTCGCCGGTCGGATCGGAATTAACCACCCCCCACCCCACCCCGAAACGCCGTAGCGGCTGTTGTCCTGCGACGGGGCTTCTGGTAACCTGCAATGAGTCGGCCGCAGCCGCCGGGTTCCTTATGGAGGATGGAGTATGGCAACGAGGGTGCTTGTAGCGGACGATCACGGGGTGATGAGGCAGGGCCTGTGCAAGATGCTCGGCGAGCAGCCGGACTTCCAGGTGGTCGGCGATGCCGAGGACGGGCGGGCCGCTGTGGAACTGGTCCGGCAACTTTCGCCGGACGTTG
>JAACEH010000097.1 GCA_011682595.1 Anaerolineaceae bacterium | reverse complement strand
CAGTCGCTTGCCCATCGCGGGCCCGACGAGCAGAGCACCTGGATCGACCCCGACCGGCCGCACTGCGGCCTGGCCCACGCCCGGCTGGCCATTCTCGACCGCCAGGGCGGCCGCCAGCCCATGAGCGACCCAGCCCATCCCGGACGCTGCGTTGTCTTTAACGGCGAGATCTATAACCACGCCCGACTTCGCCGCGACCTGGAAAGCCGCGGTCACCGCTTCGCCTCCGACCACAGCGACACCGAGGTGCTCCTGCCGCTCTACGACGAGTACGGCCAGGGTATGATGGAACACCTTCGCGGCATGTTCGCCTTCGCCCTCTATGACGGTCCGGGAGGCCGGTTGTTGCTCTCGCGCGACCGCATGGGCCAGAAGCCGCTCTACTGGACCGTGACCGACCGCTGCCTGGCCTTCGCCTCGGAGCTGAAGACGCTGCTGCTGGCGCCCGGTGTGTCCACGGAGGTCGACCTCGAGGCCCTGCAATTGTACCTGGCCCTGGGCTACGTCCCCTCGCCGCTGACCATCTATCGCGGCCTGTACAAATTGCCCCCGGCCACGCGGATGAGCGTTCCACTGGACCCCGTGCCCGATGATCCAAGGCCGACCGTTTACTGGTCTTTGCCGCACCCGGCCGCCGCCGCCGCAAGCGCCTCGTCGGCTGCCGCCGGGGAGGTGGAGGCCTCGATCGGCGAGTCCCTGGCCGAGGCGGTCGCTCTTCGCCTGGAGTCGGACGTGCCGCTGGGCTTCTTCCTGTCCGGCGGGCTCGACTCGTCGCTTGTCCTGGCCCTGGCCCGGCGAACGTTTCCCGACCGTCCGCTGAAGGCCTTCTCGATGACTTTTCCCGAGGCCCGTTACGACGAATCGCCATGGGCGGCGCTGGTGGCGAAGCATGTCGGGGCCGAGCACGTTCCCCTGGAGATTCAGCCCGCCTCGATCGGCGAACTGCTCCCGGAGATGGTGCGGAGTTTCGACGAGCCGTTTGCCGACAGTTCGGCCGTGGCGACCTGGCTGCTGGCCCGGGCGACGCGCGAGCAGGTCACGGTGGCCGTCTCCGGGGACGGTGGGGACGAACTGTTCGGCGGCTACGACCGCTACCGGGCCGTGCGTCTGGCGGCGACGCTCGACGGCGGCGGCCCGCTGAAGAATCTGCTGTCGCTGACGGCCCGGCTGGTTCCGCGCGGGCTCGACCTGAAGAGCCGCCGCTCGCGGCTGCGCCGCTTCACCGACGCCCTGCCCCGCAAGCCGCTTGAACGGTACGCCCGCTGGGTATCGCCCTTTCACGAATCCAGCCCCCGGCGGCTCTACTCGGCAAAGTTCCGCGACAACGTGGCCGCCGCCGAGGTGGATTATCTCAGGGAACACCTGCCCGAAAGTCTTGCCTTAGAGCAGGCGGTCATGCGCCTGGACGCCGCCACCTATCTGCCCGAGGACGTGCTGACCAAGGTGGATCGCACGAGCATGGCCCACGGCCTGGAGGTGCGGTCGCCGCTGCTCGATCATAAGCTGGTGGAACTGGCCATGGGGCTGTCGGCTCGGCGGAAACTCGACGGCGGCGCGTTCGGCCTCTGCCGCAAGCGATTGCTGCGCCGCGTGGCGGCGGACCTGTTGCCGCCGGAGATACTCGGCCGCTCCAAGATGGGTTTCGGCGTGCCGGTCTCCGCCTGGCTGGCCGGGCCCCAGGCCCAATGGATGGGCGACAAGTTGACCGGCGGCCCGCTGGCCGAATCGGGCCTGCTTGACCGGGAGGTCCTTCGCCGTTATATTGACCAGCATACTTGCCGCCGGTCCGATCACGGTCCGCGGCTCTATTCGCTGCTGGTTCTCGATGAGTTTCTGACCGGCGGCGCCGGGCAACTGAAACTGTAGGTGACCAACATGACCGAGCAATCGTCTCTTGCTGATCCTTCCGGGAAAAGATCCTGGCGCGACGCCGTGCGCGGCAACGTCCTGGCCATGGGGCTGGTCAGCCTGTTTACCGACGCGTCCAGCGAGATGATCAACCCGCTGTTGCCGATCTTCATCAGCGGTCTCGTGCCGGTCGGTCTGGCGGCGGTTTATGTCGGGCTCATGGCAGGCATCACCGAAACGGTGGCCAGTGTGCTGAAAATCTTCTCGGGCCGTATCAGCGACCGCCTCGGCAAACGCAAAGCGCTGGTCATCGTTGGTTACGGCCTGTCGACGGTCTGCCGGCCGCTGATGGGCCTGGCCGGGGCCGGCTGGCAGGTTATCGCCCTGAAGTTCGGTGACCGGGTCGGTAAGGGCGTACGGACGAGTCCGCGCGATGCCCTGATCAGCGATTCCGTGGGACTTGAGTATCGCGGACTGGCCTTCAGCTTTCACCGCGTCATGGACCACGCCGGGGCCATCATCGGGGCGGTCCTGGCCGTGCTGGTCCTCTTTGCATTTCTGGGCAATCTGCTGTGGACCGGCCACGAGGAGGTAGCCACCACCAAGGAGATGCACGCCTTGCGGTGGCTGTTTGCCATCGCCTTAGTCCCGGGCCTGGTGGCCATGGTGGCGCTGGTCTTCAAGGTTCGCGAGATCAAGCCGCAGGCCGACCCGCCCTCGGCTGGCGCGGGCCATCCTCCGCGGGCCCGGCTGCCCGGGCGGTTCTACCTTTTCGTGTCCGTCGTCACCTTGTTTGCTCTGGGCAACAGCAGCGACTTATTTCTGCTCTACTACGCCAAGACCCGTTTCCCCGAGTTCGGCATCCTTCAGATCATGGGCCTATGGGTGCTCCTGCACGTCTCGAAGATTGTTTTCAGCATCCCGGGCGGCATTCTCTCGGACCGCGTCGGACGGCGGCCCATCATCATAGCCGGCTGGCTGGTTTACGCTCTGGTCTATCTCGGCCTGGCCCGGGCCGGCGCCGCGTGGCACGTCTGGGCGCTGGTGGCCGCTTACGGGTTCTATTACGGTATGACCGAGGGGGTCGAGAAGGCCCTGGTGGCCGACTTCGTGCCCAGCCGGTTCCGCGGCACGGCCTATGGCATCTACCACGGGGCGGTCGGCGTTGCCGCCCTTCCGGCCAGCCTGCTGTTCGGCGTGCTCTGGAAATACTTCAACGACCTGCGTCCCGGTCTGGGGCCGCAGGTGGCTTTCAGCGTCGGCGCCGCTCTGGCCGGCCTGGCCGCCGCCCTGCTGATTGTCCTGTTGAGCGTCACCTCGGGCAGGAAGACCGAACCTGCGCTGACCTGAGGAATTCGCCCGGGCGGGCACATATCACTGTGACCCAGGCTCAACCCGGCCACCCGCTGGGCGTCCAGTTTGCTGCTTGTAAAAAACTCCTCGTTCAATCTTGCGGTCCGAGTGTGTCGCGGAGGGCTTTGTCCAGATAGGCCAGAGCGTAGCGCATGCGGCTCTTGACGGTGCTCTGGCCGACGCCGGCGATATCCGCGACCTCCTTGAAGGGCAGGCCTTCGAACATCCGAAGCGAAATCACCTCCCGGTAAATCGGGTCCAGCCGGTAGATCGCCTCGTGCAGCAGGCGATCTTCCTCTTCCCGTGACAGTGGCTCGACCGGCTCGCCGCCCTCGTCACTCAGCCACTGGGTGGCCGAGGCCTCATGGTCGCCCCGGGCGACCGCCCGGTCCAGGCTGGTCGTCCGCCGCCGTTCGGCTCGCCGCAACTCGTTCTGACAGAGGTTGTGGGCGATGCAGTAGACGTAGGTGGAGAACTTCGCCGTCTCGCGGTACTGCGCGCGCTTCTGGAAGAGGTTCAGAAAGGTCTGCTGATAGATGTCCCGGGCCGAGTCCCAGCTGCGTAGGTAACGGTAGGCATAGCTGAGGATGCGCCGCTCATAGCGGGTGAGCAAGGCCTCGAAAGCGGCCAACTCGCCGGCGGCGCAGGCGTGCATCAACTGCTCGTCCGTCCTGTCGTCTGGCTCGGTCATAGTGAAAGCCGATTTGCCGCTGTCAGATTCCCTCTCCCGCCGGACGTTTTCGCTTACTTATTCCCCTTCTTCTTCGCTGTCTTGGCCGGCTCCGCAGACTCCTTGCTCTCGGCCTGCCCGGGGGGCTGCTCCGTCTCTTCGGCGTCGCTCTCGGGGGCCACCCGGGCCACGGCCTGGAGCTTGTCACCCTCTTTCAGGCGAATGATCCGCACGCCCTGGGTGGCCCGGCCGATGGTTCGCAGCCCCTTGACCGCGCTGGATCATGCCGCCGGAAGTCGTCATCACCAGGTCGTCCTGGCCGCGGACGGTCATCATGCTGATGACCTTGCCGTTGCGGGCCGAGGCCTTGATGTTGATGATGCCCGTGCCGCCGCGACCCTGCAGGCGATATTGGCCGAAAGAGGTCCGCTTGCCGTAACCGTTCTCGCAGATGGTCAGCAGAGTGGCCGCATCGTTGACCACGCTCATGCCGACCACAACGTCGCCCTTGCGGAGCTTGATGCCGCGAACGCCGCGCGTCGCCCGACCCATGGGCCGGCACTGGTGCTCGTGGAAGCGGATCGACTGGCCGTTGCGGGTGCCGAGGACCACCTCGTCGTTGCCGTGCGTCAGCTCGCAGCCGATCAGGGCGTCGCCGGCGTCGAGCTTGATGGCGATGATGCCGCCCCGCTTGGGCCGGCTGTACGCGCCCAGCGGAGTCTTCTTGACCTTGCCGTTGGCCGTGGCCATGATCAGGTGGCGATCGTCGAACTCGCGCACCGGAATCAGGCCGGCCACGTTCTCGTCCTTGCGCATCTGGAGCACGTTGACGATGGCCCGCCCGCGGCTCTGTCGCGACAGTTGCGGAATGTCGTAGACCTTCAGCCAGTAGCACTGTCCCATGTTCGTGAAGAACAGGATGTAGTCGTGCGTCGAGGCCACGAACAAGTGCTCGATGAAATCGTTGTCCTTGGTGCCGCTGCCGATAATGCCTTTGCCGCCGCGGCCCTGCCGGCGGTAACTGGTCAGCGGCAGACGCTTGATGTAGCCGCCGTGGCTGATGGTCACCACGACGTTCTCCTCGGCGATCAGGTCCTCGACGTTGAAGTCGCCGACCTCGGTCGTGATCTCCGTGCGACGCGGGTCGCCGAACTTCTCGGCCATCTCGTCCAGGTCGGTGACCACGATGTCCAGCACCAGTCGCTCGTCGCCCAGGATGGCCTCGTAGCCCTCGATCTCCTCGCGCACCCCGGTCCACTCGTCGCCCAGCTTCTCGATCTCCAGGCCCGTCAACCTCTGCAGTTGCATGGCCAGGATGGCGTCGGCCTGGCCGCTGGTGTAGCTGAGCGGTTGAGAGAGGGCCTTCAGCAGGAGCTTGTTCTTCGCCTCGGCCCGTTTGCCGCTCAGGTTCTTGAAGGTGAAGGGCCACTTCTTGGCCATCAGCCGCTGCTTGGCCGTCGGCACGTCGGGGCTCTTCTTGATCAGCTCGATAATCGCGTCGATGTTGGCCACCGCGTAGAGCAGGCCGACCAGGATGTGCTCGCGCCGCCGGGCACGGGCCAGCAGGAAGTTCGTCCGCCGACGAATGACCGTCTTGCGATGGTCGACGTACAGTTCCAGGAACTCCTTCAGCACAAGCGTCCGCGGCCGATTGTTGACCAGGGCGATGTTGATGATCGAGAAGCTGGTCTGCAGCGGAGTGTACTGGAACAGCCGGTTGACGATGACGTTGCTGTCCTCGCCGCGCTTGGTTTCGATGACCAGCCGCATGCCGTCGCGGTCGCTCTCGTCGCGGATGTCGGAGATGCCGGGAATCTGCCCCGACTTCACGCAGTCGGCGATGCGGTCGATAATCCGCGACTTCAGCACACCGTAGGGAATCTCCGTGACCACGATGCTCTGCCGGCCGCCGCGACCTTCCTCGGTGTGAAGCCGGGCCCGCACGGCCACGTTGCCACGGCCCGTCGTGTAGGCCCGGTGGATGCCGCTGATGCCGCAAATAATGCCGCCGGTCGGGAAGTCAGGGGCCTTGATGTATTTCATCAGGTCCTTGATGGTGCAGTCGGGATGGTCGATCAGGTGTTTCGTGGCCTGGCAGACCTCGATCAGGTTGTGCGGCGGAATGCTGGTGGCCATGCCGACGGCAATGCCTTGGGAGCCGTTGCAGATCAGGTTCGGGAACTTGGCCGGCAGAAGTTCCGGCTCGCTGACCGTATCGTCGTAGTTCGGCCTGAAATCGACCGTGTCGAGCTTCAGATCCTCCAGCATCATCTCGGTGATCCGCGTCAGCCGGGCCTCGGTGTAGCGCATGGCCGCCGGAGGGTCGCCGTCGATCGAGCCGAAGTTGCCCTGGCCGTTGACCAGGGGATAGCGCATGGAGAACGGCTGGGCCATGCGGACCAGCGTCGGGTAGACCACGCTCTCGCCGTGGGGGTGGTAGTTGCCGCTGGTGTCGCCGGCGATCTTGGCGCACTTGCGGTAGCGGCTGCGCGAGGTCAGGTTCAGGTCGTTCATGGCGACCAGGATTCGCCGCTGCGACGGTTTCAGACCGTCCTCGATTCGCGGAAGGGCTCGGCTGACGATCACGCTCATGGCGTAGGTCAGGTACGATTCCTTCAGCTCCTCCTCGATCTGGAGTTCTTCCACGTTGTCGCTGTGGTTCAGTTGCTGAATGTCGGCCAAGAGCGTGCTCGCCTTTCCTTCGATCAGGTTATCCGCTTGCGACCGAGAGCGGTTCTTCCGGCGTCCGGGCCCTGGGCGGCAGGCTGAAACAGCAGGACGACCGTGGGTCGCGATCGGCTCAGAATCCTTTATTTATCGCACTTTCAGGCGGATTGACACCGCCTCCAACAAACCACTCCAACCTACCAGAACAAGACCCGATTTTCAACGCTTTTCGGAGGCCGAAAGGTGTTTCTTTTCACCCGCTTCTTCCGGTGGGGAAATGCCGTTGGAGTGTTGGTGATTGTTATCCCCCGGCGATGTCGGGGGCTTGTTGGCGAGAATCCGGTGGAGCAAGCCCCCCCCCGCCCCCGAGAGCGGTGACCATTTCATGATTGATTCAACCGCTAAGGGGGCATAGAATCGCCCCCTTGGGAGTCCTTCGGCTTCCAGTAAGCACGAGTGCAGTCCCCAGGGCAGGGCAGCCATGAAAATCGCACTGGCACAGATTAATCCGACGGTGGGCGACATCGAGGGCAACGCCGGGATCATTCGGCGGCACATGGCCCGGGCCCGGGAGCAGGGGGCCCGGGTGGTCGTCTTTCCCGAGCTGGCCCTGCTGGGCTATCCGCCGCGCGACCTGCTCCTGAAGGGCGGACTGGTCGAGGCCAACCTGGCCGCCCTGGAGTCGCTGGCCTGCCAGGCCGAGGGCATCGCCGCCCTGGTCGGCTACGTTGATCGTAACCTCGCCCCGGTCGGCCGCCCGCTCTACAATGCCCTGGCCCTGCTCGACGGCGGACGGGTTGTCCAGCGGAAGTTCAAGACGCTGCTGCCGACCTACGACGTCTTCGACGAGGCCCGCTACTTCGAGCCGGGGCCGGCGGCGGTGGTGGTTGAAGTTGACGGTCTGCGGCTGGGACTGAGCATCTGCGAGGACATCTGGAACACCGACGATCCCGACCTGCGGAACCTTTATTGCCGGGACCCGATCAGGGAATTGGCCCGGGCGTCGTGCGATGTGATAGTCAACATCTCGGCCTCGCCCTTCGTGCTCGGCAAGCACCAGGACCGCCTGCGATTGCTGCGAACCCAGGCCACGACCCACAAGTTGCCCGTACTCTACTGCAACCAGGTCGGCGGCAACGACGAGTTGATCTTCGACGGGGCCTCGCTGGCCCTGGCTTCCGACGGCCGCCTGCTGGCCCAGTGCAAGGACTTCGAGGAGGACATGGCCGTGCTTGACCTGCCGGCCAAAGGGCGGGCCGCAGGGCCGACGGCTGCGGAGTTGTACGAGCCCGCCGGCGGCGCAGCCTCACTGCACGATGCCCTGGTGTTGGGCCTGGGCGACTACTTTCGCAAGTGCGGGTTCTCCGAGGCGGTGCTGGGCCTGTCGGGCGGCATCGACTCGGCGGTGGTGGTCTGCCTGGCCGCTGCGGCCCTGGGGCCCGGCCACGTGACGGCCGTGGCCATGCCCTCGCGGTACAGTTCGCCCGAGTCGCTGGTCGACGCCCGGCTGCTGGCCGGGAACCTCGGCCTGCACCTGGAGACGATTTCCATCGACCGGATTCACACCGCTTTCGAGCAGACGCTGGCCGAGGTGTTCTCGGGCCTCGCGCCCGACACGACAGAGGAGAACGTGCAGGCCCGCATTCGCGGGGCGATGCTGATGGCCCTGAGCAACAAGTTCGGCTGGCTGCTTCTGGCCACGGGCAACAAGAGCGAGCTGGCCGCCGGCTATTGCACGCTCTACGGCGACATGTGCGGCGGGCTGGCCCCCATCGGCGACGTGCCGAAGCTGATGGTCTACGAGCTGGCCCGTTACATCAACCGCGACCGCGAGATCATTCCCGCATCCGTTCTGACCAAGCCCCCCTCGGCCGAACTGAAACCCGACCAGACCGACCAGGACACCCTGCCGCCCTACGAGGTGCTCGACCGCATCGTCCAGTTGTACGTGGAGGATCAAGTGCCGCTGGAGAAGCTGATCGCTTCGGGCATCGACGCCGAGACGGCCCGCCGCATGGTCCGCCTGATCGACCTCGCCGAGTACAAGCGCCGCCAGGCCGCCCCGGTCCTGAAGGTCACCGGCCGGGCCTTCGGAATGGGCCGCCGCATGCCCATCGCCCAACGATTCAGACCGTCGACCTGATCCCTCGCAGGCTTGCCCGCACGCGGTGATTGACGTTCGCTCGGCCAGGTCCGCGCCGTGGCCCTACTACGAATCGAGGCCTTTCCGTTCGGCCAGTTCGACGAACAGACGTTCGTGCGCCTTGACGAAACGCTCGGCGCCGTACTGCTCGCGAACCCAGGCCAGACCGTCGCGAACCATTCGCCGGGTGTCCCCCGGGTGGGCGATCGTCTGGTAGATGCCCGCGGCGATTCCCTTGGGGTAGCCGGGCTCGACGAGCCGCCCGCAGCGGCCGTTGTCGACCAGCTCTCTCAGTCCCGCGACGTCCCCCACGACGACCGGCACGCCGGCGGCCATGGCCTCCAGGGCGGCGATGCTCATGCCGTCGCACCGGCGGGGCAGGACGAACAGGTCGGCCCTGGACAGGATGGCCGGTACATCGTCGCGGCGGCCAAGTAAGTGGACTCTCGAGGCGACGTCCAGCCGTTCGGCCTCGCAGGCCAGGCGGCTTTTTTCAGGTCCTTGGCCGACGATCCACAGGTGAAAGTTTTCTTCGGCGTAACGCAGAATGCTCAGCGCCCAGATCAGGTGCAGCAGCCCCATCTCGCGGGTCAGCCGACAGGCCGTGACCGCCAGTCGCCATCCCGGCGGCACCTCCGGCAGGGGTTCGCCGGCCGCGGCGCCCGGGCCGGTTTCGTGGGGCTCGATGCCGGGGTTGATCAGGCGGACCTTGTCCGGCGGCCAGTTGTGCTTGCGGCCAAACAGTCGCACGGCTTCGCTGTTGGCGATGATGGCCTCGCTGCGGCGGGCCAGAAAGCGGTCCAGCCAATGCCACGACCCCGGCCGCAGCACGATGTCCTGCTCGGTGGCCACGACAATCGGCAGGTGAGCCCACAGGGCGGCAATCCGCCCGATCGTGTTGGCCGGCAAGAGCCACGTGCAGGCCAGGTCGGTGTAGTTGCGGGCCAGAAGCTCCTTCAGCCGGTGAACCACGCGGAAGTCGTGGTGGTAGGTCTGTTGCAGCAGGTTGACGGTGATGCCGTCGCCGCGCAAACGGTCGGCCAGGCGCCCGCCCCGGGCCAGGGCATAGACGGTCACGTTGAACTGCTTGCGGTCCAGACCGCGGGCCAGCAGGGCGAGCTGTTTGCCCGCGCCGCCGCTGTCCAGACAGTCGATGATCAGTGCGACCCGTAGCTCTCGCATAGGCCGGTCATCTTAGCGGTTGGCGCTGCGGCGGGCAAGGACTCTTGCCACCCACTCTTGCCACCCACCACCCAAGCCACCCAAGTGGGGTGCCATGGTCTGGCGTAGCCAGGCCATGACGAACATTCGGGAGGTGATCACGGCCTGACCTTCGGCCAGACCGTGGCACCCGCCACCCACCACCCAAGTCACCCAAGTCACCCAAGGCGGTTGACCCGGTGGTACGGTTCAGGTATAAGGGTGCCGGTTGTCAGATTGGAGAGAAAGACCATGAATCCTTTTATACTACTAGCCCAAGCCGGTGGCGCAGCCGCTGGGAAGGCCGTAGAGCCGGTGGCCGAGGCCGTCGATAAGTTTCCCTTTGGCATCAACCCCGAGATGTTCCCCGAGTTCCTGCGCGGGACCTTCCTGGGCATTCAGTATTGGCAGTACATGGCGGCCTTCCTCTGCATTCTGCTGGGGCTGGCGGCCAAGAAGATTTGCGAGTTCATCTTCGAGCATTATGTTCTCCCGGCGGCCCGCAAGACGCGGGTCAAGTTCGACCTGCTGCTGTCCGAGGCCGTCTACAAGCCGGCCGCCCTGGGCCTGGCCCTGCTTGGCCTGTGGGGGGCGATTGTCCTGTTCCACCTGCCCGTGGAGCCGACCAACCTCAGAAAGTTCGCCACCGGCCTGCTGAAGATCCTGCTGGCCATGGATTTCATGTGGTTCGTTTTCCGCCTGGTCGACGTGCTGGCCTTTTACCTGATCGGGGCGGCCGAGAAGACAGAGAGCAAGCTGGACGACCAGTTGGTGCCGATCATCAAGAAAAGCCTGAAGGTCTTCGTGGCCGTGCTGGTCTTCGTGGTGGTGGTTCAGAACCTGGGCTACTCGGTGAGCAGCCTGCTGGCCGGCCTGGGCATCGGCGGACTGGCCCTGGCCATGGCCGCCAAGGACACCCTGGCCAACCTCTTCGGCGGGATCGTCATCTTCACCGACCGCCCGTTCTGTGTGGGCGACTGGGTCAAAATCGGTGATGTCGAGGGGACCATCGAGCAGATCGG
>JAACEH010000096.1 GCA_011682595.1 Anaerolineaceae bacterium | reverse complement strand
CAGAAAATGGCCCGCCTGGTCGAGCAGTGGTTCGACTTTCGTTCCGGGCTGTCGCCCGAGGAACAGGCCCCTTTCACCACCTTCTCGGTCGACGATAGCGAGGAGGGGATTCTTTGAGGTCAGAGCCAAGCGTGAGTAAGCAGACACTGTATCAGGCGCCGCAGGGCTGGTTGGCATCCGCCGTGGAGACTTTGTGCCGGGCGGGAGTGACCGTCGTGGCGCCCACGGAAACGGAACCCGGCTTGGTCGATCTCGAGCCGGTCACGTCGGCCGAGGCGATTTCCCTGCAGGGCGGCAACACCCGGCTTCCGTTGAAGCGGCTGTTTCTGCCCATCACCGAAGTGCTGCTGGAGTTCGAGAAGGGCGAAGGCGGCGACGTCGATGTGCGGCCCGAGCCCCTGCCCTCGGCCGATGAGGTGGTGGTGGTCATGGGTTGCCGTCCCTGCGACGCCGCCGCCCTGGAGGCCCTGGACAAGGTCTTCCAGTGGGACTACGACGACCTGCGCTACCGCCGGCGACGCGAACGGACAACGATTGTGGCCTTCGCCTGCGCGGAGCCGCAGCCGGAGTGTTTCTGCACGTCGGTGGGCGGCTCCCCGCATGACAGCCGGCAGTCGGACGCCCTGGTCTTCTTCGGCCAAGGCGGCCAGGCCCTGGTGCAGGTTAACACCGAGAAGGGCCGGAAGCTGATTGAACGACTGGGCGAAGCCGTCCGCCCGGCGTCAGAGAGCGTCAAACCGCCCGCGCCGCCGCAACTCCAGCCGATGTTCGATGCCGACAAGATCAAACGGTGGCTCGACGAGAACTTCCAGAGCGAGTTCTGGACCGAGACGGCGATGCGCTGCCTGGGATGTGGAGCGTGCAGCTACCTCTGCCCGACCTGCCATTGTTTCGACATTGTCGATGAGGGAACCTGGGTCCGCGGCCGGCGGCTCAGAAACTGGGATTGCTGCAGCGGGGCTCTTTTCACCGCCCATGCCTCCGGTCACAACCCCCGGCCGGACCAGGCCTCGCGATGCCGGCAGAGGGTGATGCATAAGTTCAAGTACTTCCCCGAACGGTTCGGGCAGGTGGCCTGCGTCGGCTGCGGCCGATGCATCAGGGCCTGCGGCGTCGGACGACGCCTGACCGCCATATTGGCCGAGATTGAATCCAAAGCTTGAGGACTGGGACTGTGTGATGCCAAACAAGGATGCAGTCATAAAGAATCGGCCTCCGGCGCCGCTGGACTACGTGGCCTCGAAGATGCGGATCGAGGCCATCACCCGGGAAACCTCCGACGTCAAGACGTTCCGCCTGACCTTCTGCGACCCGGAGGAAGCAGAGCGGTTCGAGTTCCGGGCCGGCCAGTTCGGGCTCTACTCGGTGTTCGGAGCCGGCGAGGCCACCTTCTGCATGGCCTCTTCGCCCACCCGCAAGGGGTACATCGAGTGCAGCGTCAAGCGGGCCGGCAAGGTCACCGGCGAACTCCACCAGTCGAACGTGGGCGATGTCATCGGGTACCGCGGTCCCTATGGCAACTGGTTCCCGATCGACCGGATGCTGGGCAAGAACCTGCTGTTCGTCGGCGGCGGCATCGGGCTGGCCCCCCTGCGGTCGCTCATCTGGAACTGCCTCGACCGGCGCGACGAGTTCGGCGACATCTGCATCCTCTACGGAGCGCGGAGCGTCGATGACCTGGTGTATAAGGAGGAACTGGAGACCTGGCGGAAGACGAAGAACCTGCAGACGGTCTACACCGTGGACCCGGGCGGCGAAGCCAAGGATTGGCAGGGCAAGGTCGGCTTTGTCCCCGCCGTTCTGGAGGAAACCAAGCCCAGAGCGAAGAACACCATCGTTATCACCTGCGGGCCGCCGATCATGATAAAGTTCACGCTGCTTTCCCTGGACAAGCTGGGCTTCCCGCTGGAATCCGTGTACACCACGCTGGAGAACCGGATGAAGTGCGGCGTCGGCAAATGCGGCCGGTGCAACGTCGGCAACCAGTACGTGTGCAAGGATGGGCCGGTGTTCCGCTGCAGCGACTTGCGCGACCTGCCTCAAGAGTTTTGAGGCGCGATCTGTTTGGTCGACTTTCCCTTGTGATCCGTGGCGGGATCTTGTGTGCCGGCGGGCTTTCTGCTCTGGCCGAAGGCGTAAACGTTCACCTTATTCGGCCCAAGTTGACTGGTCACGAAGACCAGGTACTTGGCCTCAAAATCGGGGGCAACAAGCTTCCTGAACTTTTCCGGGATGTCGTAGCTGATCGTCACCTGGGCAGGCAATTGCAGTTGCCCCTGTCCGCTGCCCGCTCCGCCGAAGAACATGAGCGGCTGTCCCTCCTGGTTGAAGAGTTGGACCGCTGCGAACATCGAGTCCACCACGTAGATGATGCCCTCGCGGTCCACAGCTATGCCCTTGGGGCGAGCGAAGCGTCCCGCCGTTCGTCCCGCTTCTCCAAACAAGAGTAACAGCTTGCCGTTGGGGTCGATTTTCTGTACGCGAAAATTCATCGAATCGCAGACGTAGAAGTTCCCCTCACCGTCCATCACCATGTTCGTCGGATAGTTGAACTCTCCAAATCCTTTGCCCCGGCCGCCGAAAGATCGTTTTAGCCGGCCTGTCTGAAGATCAAACACCTTAATGCCATGGAAAGCGATGTCGAGCACATACATCTCGTCGCCCGACACAATAACGTCAGCCGGGCTGAGCTTATCATCGCCTCCATATTCGGCGACGTACTTGCCGTCGGAATCGAACACAACGACTTGCCCCCGGGCCATGTCAGTCACGTATAATCGGCCTGACGCATCCAGGCGGATGTTGATTGGCTTGCCAAGCAAGCCCTTGCCCTTGTTGCCAAATGTGGCGAAACGCTGCCGCGAAAAATCCATCATCGCGATGCACTTGCCCTGTGAGTCAGCAACGTAGATCGTGCCCCCTCTTACAGCAATCCCGAATGGTTTGGCTATGGCGGTATCAGCCTCGTCACGCTTGCCGGTCACAAAGTCGGCAAATCCGCCTCGCCGCCGGGCAAAATCCTTCGATCCGCTCAGACGACACAAGAATTGCATCCGTGGCGCATCGGGAGGGGAAGGGTAGAATACGTAATTGATTTCATTGATTTCCCTGGACGAAGTCTTGCCGGCGCAGCCAGGAAGGGCCGCCGCCATGGCCAGACAAATCGCCAGGACGGAAGCGGCGCGGACAAGTGCGCTGCCGTTATTGGTCATAGGGCACCTCGACATCGTCATAACAGAACCGCCGCGGCGTGCGATTGCTCACCCTGGTGATGTTTCCTGACCAGCAGATTCCCACCCAAGAGCCCAACGCAGTTCCCTTGGCGCCCCTAGTAGTCATGGCATTCAAGGCACATCGCGCTGCCGGAGTTGGACAGCCGCAGAAACGATCCGTTCGCGTTCTCGTGTGGATCATGACAGGTTGAGCATTCCACCGTCCCGCCGACTCCAAACAGAGGCAGGTTGGGGGTAGGCTTGTAGCGGTTATTGTCGGTCGGATAGTCCACCCCGATGGGATGATCATTCCGCAGGTCGGTTCCGATATTCGCACTGCCGGTTATCATCTCGTAGCCCTGATTGCCCCCGTAACTGTCCACCGCGGTCTGACCGTCATGGCAACTCAGACACAGCCTGGACGCCATGTCCAGTTCTTCCCCCGCTACCGTAGAACCGTCGGACAGCGTGAATTCTTGAGTTGTCAATTCGTGATTCCACAAGAACCCCGCGCTGATATTGCTGTTGTGCGGGGTATGACACGGCTGGCAGAGCCTCCCTTGGCTCCAGCCCGCGCCACTGAAATCATGAGCGGTACCGGATACGCCAGGATATGCCGGCGAAGTGCTCAGGACCAGAATTGACGCCAATGCAGCTACGCATACCCCCCTCCCTCTCCATCTCCTCATTTCCTGTTTCCTTAACATCTCACCTAACGCCCCATGTTCGACATCACAAATGCGGACAGTGTTTCTTTGCACGTGACTCATCAGGTTGTGAGCCGGCTTCGAAGGTCGGCCGAGCTGAAGCCGCCGGAGCATCGGCATCACCAACGCAGCCCCGCCCAACCACTATGCAGAAATGTGAAGCAATTTTTGTGCCAAATCTGCATCTGGACACGTGTAGGCCGTGGCCCAACTCTGCAACGCTGATTGCGAGTCCAGGCCGATGAGGACATCAACCATGATGTCTCATTCCTGAGAGGCTCCCGTTTTGATATTGGCAGTTCTGAGAAAGGGGGATTCCCAACTGGTCGCAGTGATGCCTTGGCCAGCCATGGCTGGCACCGGCGGCAATAATAGATAATAGCTAAGGCCAAGCGCTGAGACATTCATAGTCTCTTTTACACTTGGCCTTAGCTGGTCAGTCAGTCGGACAACCGGCGACGATGGCCCGCTTAGCTACCTTTGCGCAGTTTCGCGGCCCGCTCCTTCTGGTTGACGTGCGGGTTGTGACAGGCTATGCAGGCGTTCTGCGGCACCTTGTTGATCTTCTTATCCCACTGGCCCGATTCCGGAGCGTTCTTGGCAACTTCCGCGTGGGCGCTGCCCGGCCCGTGGCACGATTCGCAGCCCGTGTTTTTCATTTGAGGCGTCTTCTCGAGACTGACGAACCCGCCCGGTTTGCCATAGCCGGTGGTGTGGCACTTCAGACAGTCGGGGTTCTTCTGCTCCGACTCGAGCAGGACATCGAAATTCTTGGCGTGTTTGGTCTTGGTCCATGTCTTGTACTCTTTGAAATGGCAGAGCTTGCACTTCTTCGATCCAATGTAAGTGGCGCCGTCCGGCGTCCCACCTGCAAAGGCAATCAATGCGATGCCACCCACCGCGACCAGGACAGCGACGGCAGTTTTCACTAAAGTTCCGCTCTTGAACATTGGTTCTCGCCTCCCACTTGGAGTTTAAGGAAAAAATCAGGTCACACGCACAGTCTTTGACTGGGGAACAACCCCCTTATTCACTGGTTGCGGTCCTCGGCGCCCGGCGAGTTCCTCTCGGCAGGCTTGACCGACGGCTTGGGCAACAGGCGGATCACTTCCCGGGCGTTGGTCGACGCCTTGTCCAGCAACTCCGTGGCATACTCGAGGTTATGTACGCCGTGCCCTTTCTCGACAAATTCGCAGTTATAGCGGGCCACTTCGAGCAAGGCTCCGGCCTTGGCCTTCTGCGGATGGCCGCCAGGCTGAGCCCGGTAGGCCGCCTCGGCTTTGGCCAGTTCGGCCTTGGCCTCCGCCAGGGCCTCGGTAATAATTTCCCGCCATTGGGGGAGCATTCGCTTGTAGGCGCCGCCGTGACACTCCACACAAGCCTGGGCCGTGGCCTCAAAGGTGGTCATGTTGTCGAGGTGCTGTTTGCCACCCAGGAACGGCACCTCATGGCAGGCCACGCAGTCGACGTTGGCCAGGTACATCTGGCTGGGCATGTCGGGAACGCCTTTGCCGCCGCGACCGGCAAACATGTTGGCCTGCAGGTCGTGGCCGCCCGAATGGCACGTCGCGCAAGCGTCGGCTGGTTCGGCCGGTTTGAGGTGCAGGCCGTGGCGAATCTCACTGTGACACTGGAAGCATTCCACCTTGCGCTTGGTGACGTGCCAGTCGTGCACGAACTTGGAGTCCTTGATCTTGTCCAGTTTCTCGGGCTCGGAGTGACATACCTGGCAAGCCTGCTTCGGAACATCGCCGGTGCCTTGCACCGAATCGAAATGGCATTTCCAGCAAGCGACGCCGCGATCCAGATAGGTCTGGTGTTTGAAGGTCTGGTCCTCAGCCACCTTGATCGCTTCAGTGGGGGCATCATGGCAGGACGTGCAGCCGGCGATCGGATCAACTATGCGCTCGTGTATCCGCCCCTTGAAGTGACAGGTGAAACAGACGCTCTCGGTGACCGTCATATGCGAGCCCTGGACCATCTGCGAATGGCAGGACGTGCAGCGGAGTTGTTTGCCGCGGCGCAGTGTTTTCAGGTGCTTGGCATGGTCGAACTTGTACTTTCCCTTGAACAACACGCGGCTCTCGATCAGCCGCGTTTCATGACATCCACCACGGAGGCATGCGGCATCGTCGATTTCCGCCGTGAGCGAGTGGACCGGCACATCGGCCAGGGTGTCGACCAACTGTTTGGAGGCAATAAACTTGGCCCGCACGACGCTCCTCCAGCCGGGCGAGATGTGGCACTTGACGCAGGCCACATCCTTGTGGCTCGACTCTTTCCAACTGGCCACGTAGGGGGCCATGATATGACATGAGTCGCAGAACTGCGGGGTGCTGCTGTAAACGACGAACCCGCCGCTGAACAGAACGACGCAGACGATCACCCCCACCGGGATGACCAGGAATCGGCGAGTGAGCACCATGCCCAGGCCCTTCCGGCGGCATATGCCGATTGCGGCAAGGATTCTGGCGATCAGGCCGCGGGGTCTTTCACAGCCCTGGCTTTTCACTTTGGTCTTTTCTTCCAAGTCACTGTGTCTCCCGCTCAGCCCAGGCATTCTCAGGTTGCCTGGCCGTCATCCACAATTTCTTGTGCCGGCCCGTAGTGGAGAAAGACTTCGCACGTGAAACACGTATCGATGCCCAACTTCTTGCACAGGGTGTCTTCGTGCTCCCAACATGGTCGCGACGGGTCGCGGTAGGCGGGGCATTGATGTTGCCCCTCAGGAACGCAACAGCGAAGTTTCCAACAAGGCGTCTTGTCCTGCCAGAAGGAACCTGAGCCGCTCCCTTTCACCCTGGCCTCCCAACTGCGAACAAGGTCTTTTGTTCGCCGTCCCCCCTGGCCTGCCCCCC
>JAACEH010000348.1 GCA_011682595.1 Anaerolineaceae bacterium | reverse complement strand
CCGCGAGGTGCTGGTCGACGGCGTGGGGCTGACCGTGGTGGCTATCGCAACGCACCAGACGCCCTTTCCGACGCTGGTAGTCCCCGAGGCGGGCGAATTTGCACCATATGTCCAGTTGGCCGCGGGGTGGAATCTGCTGGTCGAAATCGGCCTGGCCCTGGACATCGACCTCGACAAGGCTGAGCGAGCCCGCAAGGTAGGCAACGAGTTTACGGGCTGAGAGGCGGTTGCGGGATAGTAAAGTAGGTCGGGTCAACAGACCCGACGACTGCAATGTTGCCCGTGACATGTCGGGTCTGTTGACCCGTACGTGTTTAGCGGCATGGCGTTTCTGTGGTTTTTTGTAGGGGCGGGGCTTGCCCCCGCCCACAAACGCCCTTGCCATCTGGCTTCTCGCGGGCACCCGCAAGGGGTGCCCCTACATCGCTAAACACGTACGTTGACCCGACCTACTACTTGGCTAGAATGGAAACAAGAGGATCTTGCAACCGGAAAGGAGTCTGGAACGATGAGCGGTAATCTTGTGCGACTGACGCTGGCCACCGATCCGGAAATAACGTGCAAAGACACATGGCGTTTCACCCTGGAACCCCTGGACGGTGACGACTACCGGATTGTCGAGTTGCAGGTTTCCGGCCAGAAGGGCTGCCAGGGACACCCCAAGACGATTGCCACCCTGTTGCGCGGCCGGCGGATCAGCGAGGTGTCGCTGGAGAACCTGAGCGAGACCGACTGCGCCCGCCACCAGTCCTGCGGCCAGACTCTGGGCAAAGTCCTGGAAGAACTCAAGAAGAACCTGGAAACCCACTAGAGTGTAGGCTGATGTCAGACTGCCCGCGTGGGTGAACCGGCCGGTTCACCCATCCTACTGACTGTCCCCGGATTTACAATCCCATCAACTCACGCATGGCCGCGCTTTCGCGGTCACCATCGTCAAGCACGCCAAGCTGGTCGATCAGGGGCTTCCAGTGATCCATCGCTTTCGCTAGGAGTGTGACAGCATCCCCTAGTTCGCCACCATCTTCACCCGCCTCGACAGGAACAGTAAACGACAAAGGAACACGATCAGTGACCAGGAGTTCCTTGTCCTTTGTCGCTCCTTGCCAGAAGAACTCAATGGCTCCGGACCGACTAGTGTCAAACCTCACAAGTCCCAGCCGTGGATTCTGCCCGGAACGGTCTTTGTGCCGCCCATGCTTCTTCCAGTTCGCGAGGTCGGCGCAGATAAGAAGCTCCGGGGACAGCTTCGCATGGTTCTCCACACTGTCCGGCAAGCACCTCGCCTTCGTCCACTGGCGCAGTCGGTCCTTGAGGTGCCAGACACTCTCGGCCAGACTCAGCACGGCATCTGTAATGCGCTCGTCAGGTAGCTCCACCGAACCGGAACGGAATCGCATTCCGTGAATCCGGCGGCGAGGTCGGTCGTCGAAGTGCACATACCATTCGGGTTGACCAACTTCTGGATTCGACAGCCGTTCGAAACGGGCTATCGGGCGACAAAGATCTTCAAGTTGGCGCAGAATGCTTCGGAGTTCGACCCGGATGTCAGAGGCGATCTTCTCGGCTCTCCTGGCGGACCGTGCGGGGTTCCTAGCCATTACCCACCCCCATAGCGATGACGGCAAAGAGCTCATCCAGTGACTTTCGCAACGCCCACGACCGATGCTTCTTCCGTCTCCCTCGGCCGAATCGACTGTGCGACCGGTGGTGATTGTAATCCACTTGCCAGCGATCCACAATGTATTTCGTTTCGGAAAGGGTCGCCACGAGTCACAACTGCATGCATTCATGGCGACCCCTGCGGTGTCGCCATGCCACCCAGCCAGGTCGGGATTGGACATGGGTTGATGATAGTCGATTGTTCATGGCCACGCAAGCGTGGGCCATGCCACCCCACCCTACTAACTGTCGGAAGCGACCACAAGGGTCGCCTCCGGGAAAAGTTTGGTCTGCCCTACGATCCGTCAGACATCCGCCCCTAGAACATGCCTAGCACTTCGCCGTCTTCGGAAAGGTCGACGTTCAGGAAGGCCGGCTTGGCGGACAGGCCGGGCATGGTTCGCATGGTGCCCAGCAGCGGGTAGAGGAACCCCGCCCCGGCCGAGGCCCGGACCTCGCGGACCGGCACGGTGAAGTCCCGCGGTACGCCCTTGAGGGCCGGATCGTGCGACAGCGACAGGTGCGTCTTGGCCATGCACAGCGGCAGGTGCGAAAGGCCGGCCCTCTCGTAGGAGGCAATCTGCCGCTCGGCCAGCGGCTCGTAGGTCACGCCCTTGGCCAGGTAGACCTTGCGGGCGATGGTTTCGATTTTTTCCTTGATGGACAAACTGTCGGGATAGAGCAGCTTGAAGTCCGGCTTCTTCTCGCAGGCCGCCACGACCGCCTCGGCCAGGGCGACGGCGCCTTTGCCGCCGTTGGCCCAATGGCTGCTCACGACCGCCGCCTCGGCGCCGGCCTGTTCGGTGGCCTTGCGGGCCAACTCCACCTCGGCCGCTGAGTCGGTGGCGAACTCGTTGATGGCCACCACCACGGGTATGCCGAACATGCGGGCGATCTCGATGTTCCGCTGCAGGTTGCAGACACCCTTTTCCAGAAGCTCCAGGTTCTCTTCCGTGTAGGCCTTGTCCAGGGACCGGCCGGGCACGACCTTCGGTCCGCCGCCGTGCATCTTGAGGGCCCGAACCGTGGCCACCAGGACCACGCAGTTGGGCACCATGCCGCTGGTGCGGCACTTGATGTCGAAGAACTTCTCCATGCCGATGTCGGCCCCGAAACCCGACTCGGTGACCACGTAGTCGGCCAGCTTCAGGCCGATCTTGTCGGCAATGATGGAACTGTTGCCGTGGGCGATGTTGGCGAACGGGCCGGCGTGAATCAGGGCCGGCTGACCCTCAAGGGTCTGCATCAGGTTGGGCTTGATGGCGTCCTTCATCAGCACGGCCATGGCCCCGGCCACGCCCATATCCTCGGCTGTGATGGGGTCGCCCTTCTTGTCGGCGCCGATGATGATCCGCCCCAGGCGGACGCGCATGTCGGCCAGGTCGTCGGCCAGGGCCAGGATGGCCATGACCTCGGAAGCTACGGAAATGTCGAAGCCGGTCTGCCGCGGGCGGCCGTCGCCTTTGTCGCCCAGGCCGACAATGATGTTCCGCAGGGCGCGGTCGTTAACATCCACCACGCGCCGCCAGGTGATACTGTAGGGGTCGATGTCCAGGCGCTTCAGGCCCCGCTGCTCGAGCTGCTGGTCGGTCATCCGGTCTTCGTGCATGATCCGGGCGTCGATGGCGGCCGAGAGCAGGTTGTGGGCGATGCTCACGGCGTGAATGTCGCCGCCCAGGTGAAGGTTGAACTCCTCCATGGGAATGATCTGGCTGTAGCCGCCACCGGCGGCGCCGCCCTTGATGCCGAAGGTCGGGCCCATGGACGGCTGGCGGATGCAGATTATGACCTTCTTGCCCAGCAGGCCCAGGGCCTGGGTCAGGCCGACCGAGGTGGTCGTCTTGCCCTCGCCCAGCGGCGTCGGCGTGATGGCCGTCACGTCGATGTACTTACCCGTCGGGGCCGAGGACAGGCGGTCCAGGATGCTCAGCCGCACCTTGGCCTTGTAGTCGCCCAGGGTTTCCAGTTCGTCTGGGTTGATGCCCGCCTGGGCGGCAATCTCGGTAATCGGCTTCGGTGTTGCCGCCGCGGAAATCTCAATGTCCGATGGCACTCGTTGGCCGGCCATGTCAGTCCTTTCGATGAATTGAAGGTTAAACCTTTTTGTCCCAGTCACCCGGTCAGGCAATGGCCTTGGCACAGGCGATGGTGTTCTTAAGGAGCATGGCCACGGTGACCGG
>JAACEH010000347.1 GCA_011682595.1 Anaerolineaceae bacterium | reverse complement strand
GCCAAGATCATCCTCATCGGCAACCCCATGATCTACCAGTTGCTGTTCTCGCTGGACGAGGATTTCCGAAACCTCTTCAAGGTCAAGGCCGAGTTCGGACTGGACCTGAAGCGCAGCAAGGCCACCTTGCACCACCTGGCCATGTTCATCGCCCGCCAGATCGACGAGCACGAACTGTTGCCCTTCGACGCCGCGGCCGTGGCCGCCGTGGCCAACCACGCCTCGCGGATCATCGAGGACCGCCGCAAACTCAGCGCCCAGTTCGTCCGCATCACCGACGTCTTGTGCGAGAGCGATCACTGGGCGCGACGGGCCAAGGTCCGGACGGTTACCGCCAAGTTTGTGCGGCAAGCCATCGAGGCCCGCACCGATCGGTCCAACCTCATCGAAGAGCGGCTGCGCGAATCCATCGAGCGCGGCAAGCTGATGATCGACACCCGAGGCAAACGCGTCGGGCAGGTCAACGGCCTGGTGATTTACCAGATGGGCGACTACGACTTCGGCCTGCCCTCGCGGGTGACGGCCAACGTGCACGTGGGCAGCGCCGGTGTGGTGAACATCGAGCGGCGGGCCGAACTTTCCGGGCATATCCACACCAAGGGCGTCGAGATTCTGGCCGGGCTGCTCGGCGAACGGTTCTGCCAGGAGCGGCCGCTGGCCCTTTCGGCCTCGCTGACCTTCGAGCAGTCCTACGGCGGCATCGACGGCGACAGCGCAAGCGGGGCCGAGTACTTCGCCCTCTTGAGCGCCCTGAGCGGCAAGCCGATCAGCCAGTCGATCGCCGTGACCGGCTCGATCAACCAGAAAGGCGACTCCCAGCCCATCGGCGGCGTGACCCGCAAGGTCGAAGGCTTCTTCGACGTCTGCCGGATCAAGGGCCTGACCGGCCGCCAGGGCTGCATCATCCCCAAGTCGAACGTCCAGAACCTGGTGCTCCGCAAGGACGTGCTGGAGGCGGTTCGCAAGAAGAAGTTTCACATCTGGGCCATCGAAAACGTGGACGACGGCATCGAGCTGCTGACCGGCATCCCGGCCGGCAAGCCCAATCGCAGCGGCAAGTGGACCCCCGACAGCATCGGCGACCTGGTCGACAAGCGGCTCAACCAGTACGCCGAAAAAGCCAAGAGCTACGGCGCAAAGGACCGGAAGAAAGAGAACAACAAGGAATAGGGGCCAGCCATTGTGCAGTGCCCCACAACGACGGGAGACTGTCACTATGCAACACGTCAACGAGAAGGACCTGGACTTTCGCAACGGCGACTCGGGTGTCAAGTACCTGTTCCGCGGCCCGATAATCGACTGGGGCGTCATCGTCTTTGCCCCCGGCGAGGGCCTGGGCCACCATTATCACGAGCGGGTCGAGGAGACGTTCTATTTTATTGAAGGCGCCGGCGGCAAGATGATCGTCAACGGCATCGAGCACCCGATCCGCATCGGCGACGCTTACCGCCTCGCGGCCACCGAGAAGCACGACATCCTGAACGACACCGACCTGCCGCTGAGGGCGGTCTTCATTAAGTCAACCTACGACCCGCAGGACAAGGTCAACGTCGAACACGGCATAGAGGCCGCCGGCGAGCGACCGGCGTCATGACCTGCTAAGCCGTCCTCGGAAATCCAGAGCATAACCGGGGGCCGTTCGGTATAATGTCGCCCGTGGGCGGGTGGAGTGTCCGGCCTTTGAAATGCGGAATGGGAATCTGATTTGCCTCAGCGGGTTGTAATTCTTGGCAGTGGCAGTGGCGGCAACTCGATGCTGGTGGCCGGACCGCGGGCTCGGGTGCTGGTGGACATGGGCTTCTCCCAGCGGCGGGCCGTGGCCGACCTGGCCGCCCAGCACCTTCTGCCGGGGGACCTCGACGCCCTGCTGGTCACGCACACCCATGGCGACCACGTGGGCCAGGCGGCCCTGAAGTTCTGCTGGCGACACCAGGTGCCGCTGGTGGCGGCGGCGGAAAACTTTGCCGTCCTCCGCCGCAGGTTTGCGGTCATGGGCCGGCTCGACCGGGCCGGGCTGCTTCGTGACATGACACCGCATGGGCTGCACATCAACGGGCTGGAGGTCCGCCCCTTCGCCGTCCCCCACGATGCCGAGGGGGTCAATCTCGGCTACCACATGACGCTCAGCAGCGGCAACGGAGATTCGCCTCTGCACCTGGTCATGGCCACCGACCTGGGCCACGTCACGCCGTCGGTCCTGAAGCATCTGGCCACGGCCAACCTTCTGGTGCTGGAATCGAATCACGACCCCACGATGCTGGCCGCCAGCGGCCGCCCGGCCTACCTGATCGAGCGCATCGCCGGGGCCTACGGGCACCTCTCCAACGGCGACGCGGCCCGGACGGTCGAGACGATTCTGGAGCACGCCCCGCCGGGCCGCTTGCAGCGGGTGGTCCTTGTTCACCTGAGCCAGGAGTGCAACGAGCGCCGCATCGCCCTTGGCGAAACCCGCCGGGTGTTGAAGGAGTTGGACACCCCGGCCCCGAAACTCCAGGCCGCCCACCAGGACGAGCCCCTGGTGATCCTCTCCGGGCGGCATCTAGCTTAGATCGTACAAGGGCATCAGTATGGCCGCAAGTTACACATAATGCTCGACGCTACCCATCCTTGGCTGCTGCTCCGGAAGAAAGTCCCT
>JAACEH010000346.1 GCA_011682595.1 Anaerolineaceae bacterium | reverse complement strand
GCCGGGACACGGCCCGAGTTGGGACCGGGAATGTTTGCAGCCCTTTCGGCGCTCGGGCGGTCCGGGCGGCGGATTCGCTCGCGGTGGCTCGAGCCGGCCGCGGGTCAACAGACCGGAAGGGACTTCTGCGATGACGGACAGGGCGACCGGCCGGACGACGAGTTCGCAGACATCGACGAACAACGGCGGGGCACGCGGTGGCGTGTTTACAAGCGGTGCGGCATCGCCTGTGCCCTGCTCCGCCGTGTGGGCAGCGAAGCGCGGCGCCAGAGGATACACTGAAAACCTGCACGTGGCACCCGGCAACGTAGGGGTACCCCTTGCGGGTGCCCGCGAGGGGGAGCCGGGCCGACATTCATGGGCACCCGCAAGGGGTGCCCCTACGACGGCAAGGGAGGCTCAGAGCAATGTCGGAAGCGGACGACCCTGGCGACCTGAGCGGGGAGAAAGAGGTGGAAACAATGCGACCGGAACAGGCGGCCGAACACTTGCGGGTTATTCGCGAACTGATGGAACGGCCCTTGAAACAGACCACGCGGAGCGGGGTCTCGGGCCTGATCGCCGGCGTGTTGGCCCTGGCCGGATGCGGGGCGACGTGGTACGCCGGACGACTAGGACAGTTGCCCGAGGCGTCGTGGATCAAGGCCATCGGACTGGTCTGGGCAGGCGTGCTGGTGCTGGCCGTGGCGGCCAACCTGCTGCTGACCTGGCGCCGGGCCCACCGGCAGGGCTTGCCGCTCTGGGGGCGCAGCCAGAACCAGACCGCCCTGGCCATCGCCCCGGGCTTTATCGTCGGGGCCCTGGTCTCCTGGGCATTGGTCGGAGCGCATCAATACCACCCGGTCGCCTTCGCCTGGATTGTCTTCTACGGCATGGCCGTCTGGTCGCTCGGGCTGTTCGGTCCCCTGGAGGTCAAGCTGCTCGGGGCGGGCTTTTTCCTGGCCGGGATTCTGGGCTTCTTTTTCTTCGCCGCCCATCCGCTGGCGGCCCTGGCGGTGACCTTCGGCGGAATGCATTTAGTGTACGGGATTGTGGTCTGGGTGCGGCACGGAGGGTGAGAACTGCTTTGGCTCCCAAACGGATACACGACAAGATCGACGGGGTGATTCACCAGAAGGTGCGCCTGTCGATCGTCAGCTCTCTGGCCGGGGTGGAGAGTCTGGAGTTCACCGAGCTCAAGGCCCTGTTGGGTCTGACCGACGGCAACCTCTCGACCCACTCCCGGGTGCTTGAGAAGTCCGGGTACCTGGAGATCGAGAAGCACTTCAAGGGCCGCAAACCGCTGACCGTCTTTCGCCTGACCCGCAAGGGGCGGTCGGCATTCAAGCGTTACGTGGGATTCCTGGAAGGGATCCTCAAGGGCAGCACATCGTAATCGCCGGGTGGGAGAAAAGAAAATGAAGGCCAAGAAGATCACAGCAGCGCGGAAGACCGGGGCCTCTCCTCCCGGGTTCCGGCGGACCATGCCACCCGCCTCTTCCGTTCTTCCGATCTTCCGTTCTTCCTTTTAAGGCGATTGACTTTGCCGTCACCTCACCACACGCCCCCGGCACGATTACTGCTTGCGGCGGGCCTGGAGGTTGGCGTCGTGGCGGGCGATGCGGCCCGTCTTGGCGGCCACGCTGCGAATGAGGTCGCGGGCCGCGGCGTCCAGCTTGCCCAGTTTCAAATACTCGCGCAGAAATCGCACCTTGTCGGTCCGGGTGATGACGCCCGCCGGAGCCGAATAGGCCAGGGCCGCCAGGTCCTTGACGATCCAGCGAGAGCCCACCTGCCGGCGGCGACAATGTCGCACCCGTTGCAGGTCGATCAGGTGGAGAATGTACGGATCAGCTTCAGGTTCGGCGTCGGCATGCCCACGCAAGCGTGAGCATGGCACCCCCGCTTCGTCGCTCTGCCCTTCTGGGTGGCACGGGTCTTGTCCCGCCGGGGGCCGGGGGCGAACGAAGAAGTGGCAGAGGTAGAAATCGCGATGGTAGAAGCCCGCACCGTGGAACCTGCGGGCCGCCAGCCGGGCGATCTGGCGGACCAGCAGCCGTTTCTTCCGGAAGTCCGAACCGTCGGCGGCGAAATGTTCTTTCAGGAAATCGTCGGCCGCCATGCCGCCGGGAATCTCCTCGGTCATCAGGAACGACCCCTGCCGGATCGACCAGCGGTGCTCCTGCCCCATGGCCACCAGTTGCGGCGTGGCGATGCCGTGTTCGAGAAGAGCGAAGATGTTGCGGTACTCGGCCTCGGCCCGCGAGAGCGGCTTTCGCCAGAACACAAGGCCGTCGAGCCACGCGCCGGTGTCGACCCTCTGGTGACGTTTCAGATAGATGGCCGACTCGCCGCCGTCGCTGCGGGCAAACGGAATGCGGACCGTCAGCCGGTCGGGCACGTCGCGAAAGCTCCGCCCGCCGCGATAGGCCATCACCGCCTCAACCGTATCGAGCCCCAACTCTCGCAAGGCCGGCAGGAACCTCTCGATGACGATCATGCGATGGTCGTCGATGTGGCGGAGATTGTCCTCGCCGGGCGGCACCATCCCCGGCGGCGCCTGGTGGCGGGCGGCCAGCAGGCGCGGATCAAGTCCGCGGCCGCTGAGCTTCTTACTGCGGGCCGTTACGCGGGCCATCATCTCCTTGGCGGCCGGTGTCAGACGGGTCTGCCGCGTGTAGGCCAGGATGAACCGCAGGCGATCGGTTGCCGTGCAGGCCGGCAGGGGCGTCGTCACGGCCAGTGCAGCCAGGTCGCGCCAGCGATGGTGCGGCGACAGGTGCGGGAAACGGTGTGCCCGCTGGGCGTCGATCAGCGTCGGCCGAAACGACCCTCCGGGCTGCGACGGCGAAACGAAAATGTGCTTGGCGTAAAGGTCGCGGTAGGCCATGCCGCCGTCGTGCATGCGGCGGACGAAGGCTCCGACCT
>JAACEH010000095.1 GCA_011682595.1 Anaerolineaceae bacterium | reverse complement strand
GACGCGGCAACAAACCCCTGGTCGGTTACGTGGCCGAGCAACTCGCCGAGACCGACATCACGGGCCTCAAGGAAATCCGCAAGGCCGTCGACTCCGAGCCGCTGATCGACCCCGACCTGATGGACCTGGCTCAATGGATGGCCCGCTATTACGTGACCCCGCTGGGGCAGGTGCTGACGGCCATTCTGCCGGCCGCCGTCAAGAAGCAGGCCGGCTTCAAGACCGTGCGGCTGGTGGTCCGTGGCGACAAGAGCGAGTCCGAGGTCGATCGCATTCTGTCCAAGCAGCAACGGGTCCTCGACCGCCTGGACGCCATGGACCACCCCGTCTCGCCGCGCGAACTGGCCCGCATGGCCGGCTGCACGACCGCGGTGGTCAAGGCCCTCGAGAAAAAGGGCCTGGTCCAGATCGTTATCAAGCGGACCGAGGAATTCGTCCGCGACCTCTACGTGCCCATGGAAGAGGAGCAACTGCCGGAGTTGACCACCGAGCAACTTCTGGCCATGCAGAGGGTCAAGGCCCTGATCAAGCGCGACGAGTTCGGCTGCGTCCTCATTAACGGCGTGACCGGCTCGGGCAAGACGGAGATTTACCTGCGGGCCATCCGCGAGGTCGTCGCCGCCGGCGGGCAGGCCATTGTCCTGGTGCCCGAGATCGCCCTGACGCCGCAGACCATCCGCCGCTTCCGGCGGAGGTTCACCGAGGTGGCCGTCCTGCACTCGCACCTCACGGACGTCGAGCGTCACCGCGAGTGGCGCGACATTCGCGACGGCCGGGCACAGGTCATCGTCGGGGCCCGAAGCGCCGTGTTTGCCCCGGCCGGCGAACTGCAACTGATTGTCATCGACGAGGAACACGAGACATCGTTCAAGCAGGAAACCGCGCCGCGCTACCACGCTCGCGACGTGGCCCTGATGCGGGCTCATTTGCTGGGCATCCCCGTACTTCTCGGATCGGCCACGCCGAGCCTGGAGTCGAACAACAACTGCCTGACGCTCGACCATTACCAGGAGACGCGGCTGACGGTTCGCGTCGAGGGGCGGCCGATGCCGCCGGTCGAAACCATCGACCTGCGAAAGACGGCTGCCGAACGAAAAGGCTACCACGCCCTGAGCATTACCCTGGAGAAGGCCATCGGCGAAGCCCTCGATCGCCAGGAACAGGTTATCCTTTTCCTGAATCGCCGCGGATTCTCGACCTACGTCTTCTGTCCCTCCTGCGGCTTCTCGTTGCGCTGCTCGGACTGCGACGTAACGCTGACCTTCCACCAGGCGGCCAAGGAGTGCCGGTGCCATTACTGCGACCGGGCCATTGCGCCGCCGGAGAAGTGCCCGGCCTGCTCGTCGCCGGCCATGAACTTTTTCGGCCTGGGAACCGAGCGGCTCGAAGAGGAGGTCAAGCGCAAGTTCGAGCTGGCCCGCATCGCCCGCATGGACAGCGACACCATGCGCAGCCGCGGGGCCCATGGCCGCACCCTGGCCGCCGTGCGCGACCGCGAGGTCGACATCCTGATCGGCACCCAGATGATCGCCAAGGGGCTGGACTTCCCGAACGTGACGCTGGTGGGGGTGGTCAACGCCGACATCTCGATGAACCTGCCCGACTTCCGGGCCTCCGAGCGGACCTTCCAGCTCATCAGCCAGGTTGCCGGCCGGGCCGGACGCGGGCCCAAGGGCGGCCGCATTATCGTTCAGACCTTCAACCCCGACCACGAGGCGGTCCGCCTGGCCGCGGCGCACGATTACGAATCGTTCGCCGCCGGCGAACTCCAGCACCGCAAGGAGGCCGGCTGGCCGCCCTTTGCGCGGCTGGCCCGCATTGTCGTTCGAGGCGGCAACGAGGACCAGGTGCTCAGGCATATCCGGGACATCGCGTCGTCGGTCCGCCAGGCGGCCGGCGGCGTCTCGCCCGGACCGGTCCAGTTGCTCGGTCCGGCCCCGTGCCCCATATCGCGGATCAACCGGCAGTGGCGCCACCACCTGCTCGTCAAGGCCCCGCAGGCCCGCAGCATAATGCAACTGTTCGACTCCCTGCGCGAGACGATCTCGTCCGCTCCGGGCGACCTGTCCGTGGCCGTCGACATCGACCCCGTCAGCACATTGTAGACGCGGCCGGCATGGGAATAGGGCCGTATGCCTCATGGGCACGGCCGCGGGACACGAGCAGCGCACAAGCGTCCCCCTGCGGTGCAGGGGGCTTGAAACGGCAACAACGTACGCGCCTGCGGACCGTGGCACCCGCCGCGTCAAAAGTGCAAAACGCTCTAAGCGGACGCCTTGGATTTCCTGCGGGATGCTTTCCTGGATTTCTTGTCGGAGGAATGGCGAGGTTTTTTCTTTGCCGTCTCGTCCGCTTCTTCTTCGGCTGCGCTTGTTCTGATCTGCACGACCAGGCCGGTGACGCCGAGGACCGCAAATCCGCAGGCCGCCAGAATCCAATCGAGGGTCTGCATTCGGGCTATGAAGAATATGTTGCCGACTCCCGCGGCGGCAGACAATACAGCCAGAGCGGCCCCTCCGGTTGAAGTGATGAAAATCCAGAAAAAGCGGCGAAAGACCAAGGCCAGCCCGCCACCCATCAGGCCCATGAGGATCACCGAGCCGATCATGCCATACCAAAGACCTTCGGCCTTGAGGTCAAAGGCGAATACGACCCCCAGGCTTGCCGCAACAGCCACCGTGCCACCAAGGGTGAAACCGAACAGGAAGGTGTAAACGTAAAAGTAAACGACGGCGCCAATACCCGCACCGACCAGCCCCACCAGGTAAAGCACTATCGGTTGCTGGGCCGTGATGAACAGCGAGCACAGGGTCACCGCCATTGCCGCACCCAGTCCGGCCCCGGTGATTACAGACATCAGCCTGTAGTACCGGTAGCCGAAAAACATCATGGCCAGCCCCCAGAAGGTGCCGAAGGCGGCATAGGAGCAAACGATAGTGGCCGGAGTCAGCCGCGACAAGTGCTCGATAATCGTGTCACTCATGTTAACCAGAGATGCTACCAAGCGCACCGCCCCGTCGTCAACAGGGCTCCGGTTGACTTGTCAATAATTATTCGATACAGTGACGCTGTCGTGGGGCCGGTTGTGGGGAGAAAATCATGGAATTCAAGGAAGTGTGCGAGCGGTTGCTTGGGGCCTGCCAGAAGGTTTCCGGGTCCTGGTCGTTGGAGGAGGGGTTGTCCGCCCTGGCCCATGTGGCCTACTCGCTGCTCAAGCCCCAGGCCGTGGCCATTGTCCTGCTGGCCGACGACCAACCGCACCTGAAGGTCATGGGCAGCCGCGGTCTCAGCGCCGGTTTTATCAACCACCACCAGATGTTGCCGGAGGACCCCGCCATTCAGCGGGTTGTCGTCGGCCAGGAGGACGTCCTGATCGGACGGATCGATCCGGCCCACCCTCGGGTGGGGGCGCTAAGGATGGAAATCGAGCAGGGCTCGCTGCTGGCCACGCCGGTGGTCGCCATGGGCCGCCCGATCGGCCTGATCGTGGCCACCAGTGCCGCCGAGGACTACTTCACGGACGATCACCTGTTGGTGCTGCAACTGATTTCGCGCATCGCCGGGACCTGCCACGGGCGGTGCTCGCTCTACGACGAGCGGCGACGGCTGAGGGCCCTCGACCCGGCCACCGGCATCTGGTCGTTCGAGTATTTCTGCACGCGTTTCACCGACGAAATAGCCCGCAGTCGGCGGCACGGCGAGCCGCTGTCGCTGATGCTCGTGGATATCGACCACTTCGTTGGCTACAAGAAGGTTCACGGCGAGCAGGCGGCCGATGAACTGTTCAGACTGTTTGTCGAGGTCGTTCGTGGAGAGATCCGCGGCATCGACTTCCTGGGCCGCTTCAGCCTGGACGACCTGCTGGTGGCCCTGCCTGGCACGGACTCAGACGGCGCCGCCAAGGTCGGCCAGAGGATACTCGAAGCCGTGCGGTCGGCCACTTTCCCGGCCGTTGAAAGCGGGGTCACCGTCAGTATCGGGGTAGTGACCCTCGGGGGCAGCGACGACAACATCGGCCTGCTCCTCGAGCGAGCGCAGCGAGCCCTCTACAGCGCTCAACTCCAGGGCAACGATTGCCTGAAGACTGAAATTGCAGAGTAACGTGCTTTTATTGTGCCGACAGATGAACGTTTCTTGAGGAGTCGCAGAAAAATGGCGGAGACAAGGAAATTTGACGTGCTGGTCGTCGGGTCCGGCGGGGCAGGGCTGAGGGCGGCCATCGCCGCATGGGAAACCAACTCCGATCTGGCCATCGGCCTGCTGACCAAGGGCCGCCTGGAATCTTCCGGCGTCACGGCGACCGCCTGCAGCGACCGCATGGCCTTCCACGCCACCTTGGAGCACACCGAGCCGCACGGCGACCCCCAGGCTTGGCGCTACCACGCCGAGGACATCTATCGCATCGGCGGCTATGTCAGCGACGCCGACCTGGCGGTCACCCTGGCCAGGGGAGCCTGCGAGGCCTTCCACTACCTCGACGATCTCGGCGTCCCCTTCGCCAAGCGCGACGACGGGCTGGCCGACCAGTTCGTGACCGACGGATCGAAGTACGCCCGGGCCTGCTACACCGGTCCCTACACAGCCAACCACATTCACCAGGGGCTGGTCCGCAAGTTCCGCCAGACGCCCATCACGCTCATCGAAGAGAGCATGGCCGCCGAGTTGTTGCTCGACTCCAGCGGCGCGGTGGCCGGGGTCAGCCTGGTTGACGGTTCGACCATCCAGGCCAAGGCGGTCGTTCTGGCCACCGGCGGGGCGGGGGCGGCCTGGAAAGTCCACGTCTTTCCGGACGACATGACCGGCGACGGTTTCGCCATGGCCCTGCGAGCCGGGGCGGAACTGGTGAGCATGGAGTTCATCCAGATCGGCCTGTCCAGCGTCAAGACGAAGCTGGCCTGCTCGGGCAGCATGATGCGCTCCTGGCCGCGCCTGGTCGATGAGAACGACCGCGAGTTCCTGGGCGATTACTTCGCTCCCGGCACGCCGGTCGAGGAAATCTACTCGGTGCTGTTCCGCAAGGGCGCCTCGTGGCCGGTCTCCTTCGAGGAGGCCTCGCACATCATCGACATCGCCGTCTACTCGGAGATGGCCGGCGGCCACACCGTCTACCTCGACTACTCGAAGAATCCCCGGGGTTTCGCCGCCGCCAAGCTCAACCCGCAACTCTGGTCGCGCTATACGAACATGGCCCATCTGAATTTCGCCGAGCCGCCGCTGGCCGACAGTCCGCTCGAGCGGCTCAAGGCCATTAACGCCCCCAGTGTCGAGTGGCTCCGCGAGCGCGACATCGACCTCGAGGGCGGCGACCGCATTGAGCTGGCCCCGGCCATCCAGCACTTCCAGGGCGGCATCAAGATCAACACCCGGGCCGAGACGACGGTGCCGGGGCTCTACGCGGCGGGCGAATGCGCCGGCGGCCAGCACGGGGCCAACCGCCCGGGCGGCAACGCCCTGATGGACAGCCAGGTCATGGGCAAGATGGCCGGGGTCGAGGCGGCCGGCCATGCCCCGGGTTGCGACTTCTGCGAAGGCGGCGAGCCGGGCGGCGCGCGGGCCGAGTGCGACCCGGGGGGGCTGGACGTCAGCGAGGTTCTCGCCCGGCTGAGGGACCTGATGAGTCGTTACGGGAGCATCAAGCGGAGCGTCCAGGGCACAACCGAGGCCCTGAAAGAGGTGCGTCACCTGGCCACCGAGCCGTGGAACTGCGAGGCCGTCGACGCCCGAACGCTCCAGGAGGCTCGCAACGTAGTGTCGGTGGCCGAGTTGGTTCTCCGCGCCATGGCCGCCCGGCCCGAGAGCCGCGGCCCGCACCTGTTCTTCGAGAGCCCGACCTCGAACACGCCGCTGCCCAAACAAGACCCCGAGTGGCGAAAGTACCTGGTCGTCAAGCGGCAGGGGGCCGACCTGGTGGTCGAACCGCGGGTGCCCGTGCAGGCCGACTGGGAAGAACTGCCGGAGGCCATTGCTTGAAAATCATGGCCCTGGTTCCGGCCTACCGCGAGGCCCTGCGAGTCGGCGACGTGGTGCGGGGCGTGTTGGAACATCTGCCCTGCCTGGTCGTCGACGACGGCAGCGGCGACGGGACGGCCGAGGCCGCCGAACAGGCCGGGGCGACCGTGGTGCGACACCGGCGGAACGTTGGTAAGGGGGCCGCCCTGAAGACGGGGTTCGCCTTTGCCCGCGACCACGGTTACGATGGCGTGGTCACCCTGGACGCCGACGGCCAGCACGACCCGGCGGCCATTCCTTTGCTTGTCGCCGAGGCCGAGCAGGGAGCCGACATCGTCATCGGCGCCCGGCAGAGCTGGGCGGCCAACGGCATGCCGCCGAGCCGCAGGTTCAGCAACAGCTTGACCTCGGCCATTATTCGCCGCCTGGCCCACTGCGGGGTCACCGACAGCCAGAGCGGTTACCGCTACGTGTCGGTCGCGGTCTGGTTTGCCGCCGCTCCCGAGACGACCAGCTTCGACGCCGAGAGCGAGGTGCTGATCCGGGCCGGTCGCATGGGCTTTCGCATCACCGAGGTTCCCGTGCCGACGATCTACGGAACCGAAACCAGCAAGATCAACGTGTTGCCGGAGACGCTGCGCTTCGTGCGGCTGTTCGTTCGGTACATGGTACGCAGACTCTGACCCATTGGTCGGCCGACGATGTTCGCGAGGCGGAAATCTTCGTCGCTTGAACAGATGGTCCGCACGCAGATCGAGGCCCGCGGCATCACCGACCAGCGCGTGCTGGCGGCCATGCGGGAGGTGGACCGGGCCGCTTTTGTGCCCCAGGACCTGCGCTCGCGGGCCTACGACGACTGCCCGCTGCCCATCGGCTCCGGGCAGACCATCAGCCAGCCGTACATCGTCGCCCTGATGACCGCCGAGCTGGAACTGACCGGCTC
>JAACEH010000094.1 GCA_011682595.1 Anaerolineaceae bacterium | reverse complement strand
TGCGCAGCCGCACGGCCATCCGCTGGCTGAGCATCGGCTCGCTTGCTTACTTCGGCTTCTACCTCGGCGGTTGCGTCTGTCCCGTTGCAGCCATACAGAACGTCACCCTGGGCCTGTTCAGCGACTCTTACACGTTGCCGATAACCGTGGTGCTGCTTTTTGCCCTGCCGCTGATTTTCGCGCTGCTCTTCGGCCGCGTGTTCTGCAGCGGCGTCTGCGCCCTGGGGGCCATACAGGACCTGGTGCTGATCCGCGCCGTCCGGGTGCCGCTCTGGCTGCAATACCCGTTGGGCTTTGTGCCCTTTGTCTACCTTGGCCTGGCGGTGCTCATGGCCGCCACCGACTCGGCCTTCCTGATCTGCCGCTATGATCCCTTCGCCCCGATATTCCGCCTGGACGGCCGCCTGTCGATCGTTCTGTTCGGCGGAGCCGTGCTCCTGCTGTCGACGTTCATCGGGCGGCCCTTTTGCCGATTCCTCTGTCCTTACGGGGCGCTGCTCGGACTGTGCAGCCGCGTCGCCTGGCGGCGGGTTACCATTACCCCGGACGATTGCATCAACTGCCGCCTCTGCCGGAAGGCCTGCCCGTTCGGAGCCATTCGGCCCGCCACGGTCGAGGGGGAGGCCGGGCTGTGAAAACTATCGGGCAAATCCTCCTGCTGTTGGTGTTGCCGCTGGCCGGAACGCTCGGATACCTGGCCGGCAACACCCTGGCCCGCATGAACGACACCGTCGCCCTGGCCGACGAGGTGCTCGGTCCCAGCGGTCCCAGCGATCAGGACGATGCCGAGGAGAGCTTCGAGGTGCAGGCCTTCCGCTCCCGCGGCGGCGACCCCGACCAGTTGCGCGGGGAGGCCCTGGCCATTGAGCGAAAGTTCCGCCTCGGGGCGGCCCTGTTCGGCCTGTGGTGCGGCCTGGTCGCGGTGCTGAAGATCGTCTCGCTGGGCCGCGTGCCCCGGCGGACCGACTGCCAGATCGAACAGGGCATTTGCATGACTTGCGGGCGGTGCTTCATATCTTGCCCCAAGGAACACCTGGCCCGCAAGAACTGGACGGGACGGCGGGCCGCTGGCCGCCGGCGCCGCCGGCGAGGCCTGCAACTGATCGCACGTCTCAGGGGCGACCCTCTGGCCCCGCGACTGAGGAGCGTGCTGTTGCCGCTGGCGATTGTTGCCGCAGTTTTCTCGGCGATCGTCGTTGCGGTGATGCTTGGCAACTATTTCACAGAATTCGATGCCCCGTGGCGGGAGCCGCCCGAGATGGCCAGACTCCAGCAGCGCCTGGCGGCCGCCCCCGACGATCAGCAGACGATAGAGCAGATCCGGCAGGTCGACGCGACGCTGCGGGCCGACTTCTTCCGCCGCCGGGCCTTGATGGCCGACGGCCGCTGGCTCCTGGCCGTTGCCCTGGGCATTATGGTGCTCTGCCTGCACGGATACGTCTGGCTGGGCCGCCGGAGCGAGGCCCCCCCGCTTGACCTGGGGGCCGAAGAGCCCGACTGGGAGGTCGTCGCCAGGCGGAACGCCCGGGCCGTCGGCCTTGCCGCGACGGTGCTGGCGGTCGCCCTGGTGGGCCTGATCGTTCTCGTCCCGGCCGTCGACTTCGCGGAGACCCGGACGGTCGAGATTCCCAACTGGCCGAGGTTCCGCGGCCCGACGGGAATGGGCCTGGCGCCCGAAGGCGACTGGCCGACCGAGTGGGACGCCGCCGCCGGCCAGAACATTCTCTGGGCCACCGATATCGTTGATCCCGAGGGCGACATTCCCGCCGAGGGTAACAATTCGCCCGTCCTCTGGGGAGATCGGATCTACCTGACCACGGCCGACGCGGAGCAGAGGTGGGTGCACTGTTTCGACGCCGCCGACGGCAAGGTTCTCTGGCGGACCAGGGTCAAGTCGCCGCCCAACAGTCCCATGGCCACAAAGACGCCCCAGGTCACAGAGGACACCGGCTACGCAGCCCCCACGGCGGCGGTCGATGCCCAGGGCGTCTACGTCACCTTCGCCAACGCCGATGTGGCCTGCATCGGCCACGACGGCCGCCAGAAGTGGGCCGTCAACCTCGGCGTGCCCGATAATGTCTATGGCCTGGCCTCCTCGATGGTGCCCTACCGCAGCATGGTCATCCTCCAACACGACCAGGGCGACGATCCGGCCGCGGGCAAGTCGACCATCCTGGCCCTGGACACCCGAAGCGGCCGGACGGTCTGGGAAACCGTGCGTCCGGTCCGCGCCTCCTGGAGCACGCCGATCATCGTCCGTGTCGGCGACCACGACGAGCTTGTCACCGCCGCCGAGCCGTGGATTATCGCCTACAACCCGGCCACCGGCGACGAACTCTGGCGGGCCGCGAGCATCGACGGCGACGTGGGGCCAAGCCCGGTCTATGCGGGCGGCCTGGTCCTGATGGCCAACGACTTCAGCCGGGCGGTGGCTGTCCGGGCGGGCGGTTCGGGCGACGTGACCAGGACCCGCGTCCTCTGGACCGACGCCACCGACTTACCGAACATGGTCTCCCCGGTCGCCGACGCCGAGCGGTATCTCCAGGTTGAAAACTACGGCAAGCTGACCTGTTACAGAACCGGGGATGGCAAGATCATCTGGCGGAAGGACGTCAATGCCCAGATGACTCCCTCGCCGTCGCTGGTCGGCAAGTTGGTTTACCTGCCCACGCTGGACGGGCGGATGCTGATCTTTCCGCTGGGCGACGAGTTCCGGTTGCTGAGCACCGGCAGCGTCGGCCAGCCGACGACAGCCTCGCCGGTCTTTGTTGGTGGCCGCATCTATATTCGCGGCAAGAGCAAACTGTTCTGCATCGGCCGGGCCAGGGAAAGGCGAGAATGAATAAGACAAAGGACATACTCGTAGAGGACGACTCCGTCGATCTGGCGGTGGTCGACGCGCTGGTCCACCGCTGCGGCAGGGGGGCCGACTCGGCCATTGCGATTCTGCAGGCTATCCAGTCGCACTTCCGTTACCTGCCGCAGGAGGCCCTGGAGCATGTCTGCCGGAGGACCGAGATCACCGCCGCCCAGATTGCCGGCCTCTCGACCTTCTACAGCCAGTTCCGCCACAAACCGGTCGGCAAGCACATTGTCCGCGTCTGTCACGGTACGGCCTGCCACGTGGCCGGGGCGCCGATGATTAGCGAGGCCCTGCGCCGCCGGCTGGGCATCGAAGGCGACGACGAGGACACCGATGGTGAACGATTCTTCACGGTCGAGAAGGTGCCCTGTCTGGGCTGTTGCAGCCTGGCCCCCTGCATGACCATCGACGACGTGACCTACGGCCGGCTCACGCCGCACTCGGCGATTGTTGTGATTGACAAGATTCGGAAGGAGTCCGCTCGGTGAAGGACCAGAGGGTGAGTGAGATCCGCGTCGGCCTGGCTACTTGCGGCGTGGCAAGCGGCGGGCGGCCGGTGCAGGCGGCGCTCGAGGAGGCGGTGCGCCGCTCGGGTCTGGACCTGAAGGTCAAGGCGGTCGGTTGCAGCGGAATGTGTCACCAGGAGCCGATCGTCGAGGTGGTCTCATCCGACGGGCGGCGGCAGGTCTTCGGCGGCGTGGGGCCCCGTGCGGCCGGGCGGATCGTTCGCCGCCACGTCCCGCCGCGCGGCCTGCTTGGCCGGGCGGCAGCCATGTTCGACCGGGTCGCCGACCTGCTCTTTGCCGACGACGCCTGGAGGTCTGTTGACCGCTTTGCGGTTCATACCGAGACCGGCCCCGAGGCCGACTATCTCTCCAGGCAGAAGCTGATCGTCCTGGAAAATTGCGGGCAGATCGATCCCCTGGACATCGACGAGTACTTGGCCCGTGGCGGTTACCGGGCCCTCCAGAGGTGCGTCCGCGACCTGACGCCCGAGCAGACTATCGAGCTGATTCGGCAGTCGGGCCTTCGCGGTCGCGGCGGGGCGGGCTACCCCACGGGGCAGAAGTGGTCGATCTGTCGCGACCAGCCGGGCGACAAGAAGTACGTCGTCTGCAACGCCGACGAGGGCGACCCCGGGGCCTTCATGGATCGGCTGATCCTGGAAAGTGATCCGCAGCGGGTGCTCGAGGGGCTGGCCGTGGCCGCCTACGCCATCGGGGCCGACCAGGGCTACATCTACATTCGGGCCGAGTACCCGCTGGCCGTCCGGATTCTTCGCCAGGCGATTCGCCAAGCCACCGAGCGCGGCTATCTCGGTGACGGGATTTGCGGGACCAACGTTTCGCTGCACCTGAAGATTCTCGAGGGGGCAGGGGCCTTTGTCTGCGGTGAGGAGACGGCCCTGATGGCCTCGATCATGGGCCGCCGCGGCATGCCGCAGTTCCGTCCGCCATACCCGGCCGCCCGAGGACTGTGGGGCCGACCGACCAACATCAACAACGTCGAGACCTACGCCTGTGTGCCCTGGATTCTGCGGCACGGAGCCGAGGCCTTTGCCGCCATCGGCACCGCCGGCAGCAAGGGCACGAAGGTTTTCGCCCTGGCCGGCCGGGTCAATCGCGGCGGCCTGATCGAGGTGCCCATGGGCACGACCATCCGCGAGGTGGTCGAGCAGATCGGCGGCGGCATGCACGAGGGTCGGCGATTCAAGGCCGTCCAGATCGGCGGCCCGTCCGGCGGCTGCATTCCCGCCTCGCTGGCCGATCTGCCGATAGACTTCGAGGCCCTCAGCCGAACCGGGGCCATCATGGGTTCCGGCGGCCTGGTCGTCCTGGACGACGGCGACTGCATGGTCGACATGGCCCGCTTCTTCCTGGAGTTCACCGAGAACGAGTCCTGCGGCAAGTGCACTTTCTGCCGGGTGGGCGCGCGGCGGATGCTCGACATCCTCCAGCGGCTGTGCGAGGGTCAGGCCAAAGCCGGCGACCTCGAACAACTCGAAGAGTTGTGCGACCGTGTGCGGAGGACGAGCCTCTGCGGGCTGGGCCGCACGTCGCCGAATCCCGTGCTGACCACCTTGAAATATTTCCGCGAGGAGTACGAGGCCCACCTTCAGGGCCGCTGCCCGGCCCGCAAATGCAAGGCCCTGATTACCTACAAGGTCACGGACGATTGTATCGGCTGCACGCGGTGCGCGCAACGGTGTCCGACCGGGGCGATCGAGCCGCATCCCTACGAGCAACAGGAGATCGATCCGGAGACCTGCGTCCGTTGCGGCATGTGCAGAATGAGTTGTCCGTCCGAGGCGATTGAAGTGGAGTGAGCGAGCGTGGCGAAGTTGACGATTGACGGTCGAGAAGTCGAGGCGCCCGAAGGGGCGACGGTGCTGGAAGCCGCGCGCCGCCTGGGCATCGAGATTCCGACACTCTGTTACCTCAAGGGCCTTGAGCCGCACACCTCATGCTTCGTCTGCGTGGTCCAGGTCGACGGTTACGAGGAGTTGAAGCCGTCGTGCAGCATGCCCGCGGCCGAGGGGATGGTGGTGCGGACCGACAGCGACGATGTTCGCCGGGCCCGGCGGATGGCCGTCGAACTTCTGCTGAGCGACCATCCGGGCGACTGCGTTGCTCCGTGCTCTCTGGCCTGTCCAGCCCACCTGGACGTGGCCGACTTCATTGCCCGGATCGCGGCCGGCGACTCGCGCCGGGCCCTGCAGATTGTCAAGCAACGAATCCCGCTGCCGGCCAGCCTGGCCCGGGTCTGCCCGCGGTTCTGCGAGGGCGTCTGCCGCCGCAAGGACCTCGATCAGCCGGTCAACATCTGCGATCTGCGGCGATACGTGGCCGACCTGGACCTGGCCTCGCCCGACCCATACGTTCCGCAGCGAGCCGCCGACACCGGTAAGCGGGTGGCCGTCGTCGGCGGCGGGCCGGCGGGACTTTCGGCCGCCTACTATCTCCAGGCGATGGGCCACGCGTGCACCATCTTCGAGGCCGCCGACCGTGCCGGCGGACTGTTCCGCAGCGGGCTCGGCCGGGAGAGGCTGCCGGGTGAGGTGCTGGACGGGGAGATCGGGATCGTTCTGCGGCTGGGGACCGAGTTGCGAACCGGCGTCCGCCTGGGCGACGATGTCACCTTGGACGAGTTGCGCAGCCGGTACGACGCCGTGCTGTTGGCCATGGGCACGCAGGCCAGGGGCGACCAGGCTGAGACCTGTACCGCCCGTCGAGCCCACTCCGCCGAAGTGGCTTCGGCTACGAAGGCCGGGGAGCCTCTGGGTCGAACGACCGACGGTCCGGCCACGGGTGACGTCGAGTTCGACCTTTCGCTGCTGGAGAAGCTGGGACTGGAGACCACGCGGCGCGGGGCCAGGGTCGACCGCCGGACGATGATGACCAGCCTGGGTGGCGTCTTTGCCGCCGGCAACCTGGTCAGCGGGCCGAACTACGGGGTGCATGCCATTGCCGCCGGGCGGCGGGCCGCGGTGGCCATCGACCAGTTTCTGCGACAGGAACCCGTGGTCGGCCACCGGCGGCGCGTCAACGTCCTGATGCGCGACCTCGGCGAGGACGAACTGGCTCGCCTGGGCAGCTTCGCCGATCCGGCGCCGCGCGTCGCTTTGCAGAAAAATCGCCGCGGGGGAACCTCCACCATGAGCGACGACGAGGCCCTGGCCGAGGCCGGGCGCTGCCTGGACTGCGATTGCGGCAAGCGGCGCAGTTGCCGACTCCGGCTTCTGGCCGAGCGGTTCGGGGCCTCAGCGACTCGGTTCCGCGGCCCGCGCCGATCCTTCGAGCGCGACCTGACGCACGCTGAAATTGTCTACGAGTCGGGCAAGTGCATCCAGTGCGGGCGGTGCGTGCGGGTGAGCGAACAGGCCCGCGAGCAACTGGGCCTGACCTTCATCGGCCGCGGCTTCAGCGTTCGCACGGCGGCCCCGTTCTCGACCGAGCTGAGTGAGGCCTTGCGGCTGGCGGCCCGGCGGTGCGCGGAGGTCTGCCCGACCGGGGCCATCAGCCTGAAACGGTTCCTGCGCGACGGCGGACGGTAGT
>JAACEH010000093.1 GCA_011682595.1 Anaerolineaceae bacterium | reverse complement strand
GCTATGGCCACGTAGCCGTACTGCTTGTGCGCCGCCTCGACGTCGGCCAGAAACTTCTGGCGATCGAAGACCCGCTCGGGCATGTACACCAGGTGCGGGGCGTCGCCCTCACAGCGCCTGGCCAGGGCCGCCGCCGCGGTCAGCCAGCCCGCGTCGCGGCCGATGCTCTGGTAGATGACGTACTGGTCGACCTTCTGCATGTCGCGAGCCAGGCGGCCGGCCTCCAGAACGCTCAGGGCCACGTAACGGGCTGCGCTGGGATAGCCCGGCGTGTGATCGGTGCCGAACAAATCGTTGTCCACCGTCTTGGGAACCCCCAGGCCGAGCATCTCCCAGCCGGCGCTGTTGGCATACTCTGTGACCCGGTGAATGGTGTCCATGGTGTCGTTGCCGCCGATCAGGAAAAGGTAGCGGACCTCGAACTCCTTGAGCCGGTCGAGAATGACCGGCAAGTCCCGGTCGCTGACCTTGTGCCGCGAGGAGCCCAGGGCCGACGACGGCGTGCGGCGAAGTCCGGCCATCGTCTCGTCCGACTCGCCCGACAGGTCGACCACTTGGCCGGCCATCAGGCCTTCGATGCCCCAGCGCATGCCCAGCACCTTCTCGACACCGCTCACCTCGCGGCACCCGTCCACCAGGCCGGCCAGGCTGGAGTTGATCACGCTGGTCGGACCGCCCGACTGGCCGATGATGGCATTACCTTTGAGCATCCGCACCATCTCCCTCTTACGCTGAAATTGCAGAATTCCTGGTGGTGTCGCCACGCCACCCGCCGGTCACGTTCGTGTTGGCCGGGTGCCACGGTCTGGCGAAGCCAGGCCGTGATAAGCTATCGAGCACCGATCATGGCCTGCCTGCGGCAGACCATGGCACCAACCCCTGCACGACTTGTCCTCTCACCTGCAGCCGAAACTACAATCGCTGCGGCCATGCGCAACCGTCGTGGTAAGGCTCGTCCGGTTCGGCGAAGCGGCTGACCTCGCGCCCGGGCCTCGGGCGGCCTTCGTTGTCGAAGTAGGCTGTCAACAACTCGGGCCGCACGCTGGGCAACGACTTGCCGGGCAGGAGTTTCCGGCCGTCGGTCAGGCCGTCCTGCGGGCGTTTGCTCAACTCCTCGACCGCCAGGGCCCGGTATCGTTCCAGCAGGTCGGCGTGTTCGGCCTTGGCCGCCAGGTTGACCAGTTCCTGCGGATCGTCCTGGAGGTCGAACAGCAGTTCGCGGCCGCTCTTTGTGTACCAGGTGTACTTGTAGCGGCGGTCGACGATGTACTGCACGCCGCCGTCCGGAGTTCCGGGGCGGGCGTGTTCGCCGTGAACGTAACGGCGCCAGTCGGTCTCTTGGTCGCCGGAAAGCAGCGGTACGAGCGACCGTCCCTCGACCGTCTCAGGAATTTCCAGCCCGGCCATCTCGAGCAGCGTCGGCATCAGGTCCATGTGCGTGGCGGGCCCGTCGCTGGCCAGATCTTGCGGCAGGGCGAACCGCCGCGGGGCCGAGATGATGAGCGGAATCTTGGCGCTGCCTTCCAGGGAGAGCGACTTGCGGAAACATCCGTGGTCGCCCAGCAGTTCGCCGTGGTCGCTGGTGAAGACGAAGATGGTGTTGCCCATCAGGCCGGTCCGCTGCAGGTAAAGAATCAGGCGACCGATCTGGTTATCGATGTGGCTGATCTGTCCCCAGTAGGCCCGCCTCTGGCGGTCGCTCTGGGCCTTGGGCAGTCGGCCGAAGATGGCCACGACGTTCTCGACAGGGTGATCGTTCTCGGCTGCCCAGTCGCCCATCGGCAACGGCGGCAATTCGGCGTCGTCGTACATGTGGAAGAATTCCGCCGGCGGATCGTTCGGCGGGTGCGGCCGATGGAAGGAGACGTTGAGGAAGAAGGGCCGCGTGGGGTCGCGGCGCTTGAGAAATGCGATCGAGCGGGTGATCGTCCAGGAGTTCAGGTGCAGGTGCTCGGGCAGGGCGCTGGGCCGGGCCATCCAACTGTTGGAGTCCAGGCCGTGGAGGTTCTCGTCCCATGGCCCGCCGGGCTGAGTGGCCAGCCAGCCGTAGTAGTCGTTCAGGTAATCGCGATCGAGGTTCTGCAGGCACTCGTAGTTTTCCATGGAGTGGAAACCCAGGTGGATTCTTTGCGGATAGAAGTGCGTCTTGCCGACCAGGTGGCACTGGTATCCGCCGCGAGCCAGTTCGCCGGGCAGGGTTGTCTCGTATCGCCAGGGCACGCAGTCCCGGTAGCCCAGTCGCCCGTTGGTCGATGGCGTGGTGCCGGTCATCAGGCAGGCCCGGGCGGCGATGCACGACGGGCAGGCGGTATAGGCCCGGGTGAAGACGGTTCCCCGGTGGGCCATCATGTCCAGGGTCGGCGTCTCGACGAGCGGGTGGCCGGTGACCGACAGGCAATCGCCCCGCCACTGGTCGGTCAGCACAAAAACGATGTTCGGCAGTCGGGGTGTGGCTTGGGGCATTGTGCACTCCTGTCGGATTATCGGAAAATGGTTCGCAGTCGCGGCGGCTCGTCGAACATGTCGCGGTAGATGCCCGGATTGTAGAGGGCGAAGTCGACCGGCATCTGGTATTCCCAAGGCCCGCCGCGCTCGATGATATCGATCAGCTTGGAGATCATGGTCTGGGACTTGAACTTGCCGATGGCCCGCAGCTTGCGGTCCATGGCCCATTGCGGAGCGTGGATTCTCAGCCTCGGCGGGGCCGGGAAGTTGCAGTAGACGGCCAGTTGGTGGATGTAGGGCACCGCTGGCAGCGGCTTGCCCAGTTCGGGCCAGATGGTGCCGGTGGCGTGGAAGCAACTGATGCGCATCTCCTGGTGGACCATGACGTGGTCCGGGTGGAGGTCGGCGTCGGTGGGCATGAAGACCTGGTTGGGCCGCACCGAGCGCAAGAGTTCCGTGAACGCGTTCTGCAGTCCCGTATAGCCGTGGCTCTGCACCGGATCGTCCGCCGTGGCGGGTCTCCGGCCGATGTAGGAGGTCAGGCGGCAATCGGGGAAGCCCAGCCAGTGGATGTTCTCCTTGGGCACGCCGAGGACCTTGAAGGCGGCGAAGGTCTCGCGGCGGCGGATCTGGCTGATGGTCTCCTTTTCCTCGGGCCTGCAGTAGCCCATGGCCCCGTCGGTGACGATAGCTACGTGAACCGGCAAGCCGTCGGCCAGGGCGGCCTGGATCATCAGGGCTCCGCCGATGACCACGTCGTCGTCGTGCGGACTGATGAACAGGAAACACTCTTCCCTTTGTTTCCAGTGCCGCGACACCGAGGCCAGCGTCGAGCCCACGCGGCGCTCGGCCTCGACCAGTCGGACGAATTCGAATTCCTGTTTTTTCGCTCTCTTCTTGGCCATGGGACCGTCCCCTCAACATGCCAGTGGTGGAATCTTCGCACCGCCTGGGCAATAGTCGCTCCGTCCGGGCCGCCCGGGCGGAGCGGACGAAGCGGAAAGAACAATTCTAGGTTGATGCCGGAGCATGTCAAAAGGAAAAGCGAGTGGGCTGGTTCAAGGCCCGCAGGGCCGACAGCCAATAGCCAGGGGTGTAAAACCCCTGGTTGCCGGTGGGCTCTTGCAGGAAAGCCCTGGAAGGGCGGCAGGTGAGGTCCTGTCGCCCCTCCGGGGCTTCCTGAGCAAGGAGCGGCGGCTCGGCGGTCCGGGGGCTTACGCCCTGTACGTGTTTAGCGGAACCTGGTTTCTGTTGTTCTTGTAGGGGTGGGGCTTGCCCCCGCCCGCGAACGTCCTTGCCATTTGGCTTTTTTTGCGGGCACCCGCAAGGGGTGCCAGGCCGACGTTCGCGGGCACCCGCAAGGGGTGCCCCTACGGTTGGCGCGAGGCCGGGAAAATCAGTCACACACGAGCCTACAGGGCGGCCCTGATGGTGTCGAAATGGACGGCTACCGCCACAGCCGTCGGAAGGAGGCTGACCGCGACGAGGGGCCACCACCACCTTCGCACGCGGGCCAAGCGGGGGGCCAGGGCGATCCAGAGCAGCAGGGCCAGAAGCCCCAGGCCGTTGACCACAAAGATCGGCTGCAGATCGTCCAGGGCCAGGCCGGTGGTTTCCTCGGGCGGGGGCCTGAGGCGCCAGAGCATGATCCCGGAAACGGCGGTCAGGGCCAGCCACTGGATCGCCAGCAGGACCTTGCCCACCAGGCGCAAAAGGGTCTCTTTGCCGTCGGCCAGGCGGCGACGGATGGAAACGGGTTCGTTGAAGCAGGAGTCCAGCACGGCGTGCTCCAGCAGGGCCCCGTGTTCGCCGAAGACGGGGATGAACTGCACCGCCCCGCCCGCCCAGCGTCCGGCCAGCATCCGGGCCAGGGTCGGATACCTGGTGACCATCTGAATGGGGAATCCCAGGTAGCCGATGTACTTCCAGAACGACACGGCTGCGGCAATGCGGAAGTCGCGGAAGTTTCTCTTGACAATCATCACGGCGACCACGAAAAGCCCCCGAAACACCGAGCCGGGCGAAATGGGAATGACCTGGAACAAAACGAGGATGCCGCCGCCGCCGAGGTAGTCGCCGGTTCTGGCCGTATAGCGGGCGGCCACTATGGCCGCAACAATCTGCGTGACCGGCACGCTCAACATGTGTCCGATGACGCACAGCAGATAGGTGCGGATGTAAGGGTCGCCGGCCTTGGGCCGCAGGTCGGCGTACTCATCGTCCGTCAGCTCGCCTTCGCTGTGGGCCTGGTCGATGATCGTCTCCAGCCACTTCTGCCGGAAGTCGGCGTCCTTGATGAACAGGATCAGTCCGCCGATGGTTCGCACCACGACTCGCCAGGCGAAAGGCCATTCGGCCAGGAAGCGGTGCCAGGTCGGCGGCAGCAAGGCCAGGGTGCATCTCTGCGGCCAGAAGCGCCAGGCACTGGTGGCCAGCCGGACGATCGCCTCGTCGCTGCGGCGGCCCGAGCGGTGCCAGTCCTCCAGGATCTCGGCCTGCCGGGCATGCAGGGCATTGCCCAGGTACGACCAACTGGTGAGCATCGAGCCCAGGTGCCGGCGGAACTGGTCGACGGCCCAGAGTTTGCGAACCAGCCGGCCCAGCAGGGGAATCAGGCCCAGCAGAAAAAACGCGAAGAACTTGATCCGCGAGGACCGCAGGACCGGCTCGTGCCGCTGGTCGCACAGGTGGCCAGTGCGCCAGCCGTGGATGAAGCCGTCGGCGATGGAGCGCCGCAAGCGGCCGTCCCACAATGGCCGCAGACCGTGGTGCGTGAGGTCCGGCAAGCTGGCCCGGTAGGCGGGGTCGACTCGCTTCAGTTCCTCCAGCGCCGGGCGCAGGTCCTCGAAGCGGTCGGCATGCCGGTCGATGAAGGCCTCGAGCCTGGCCAGGTCGCCGCGGTCGAACTGCACCAGACGCCCGCGACGCAAACCGGCCAGGATCAACTTGACGTCGGCCGGGCTCATCGGCAGAAAGGGCAGCAGGGCCAGCCCGGCCCGGAAGTCGATCGCGCACAGCCCGTCGGCCGGTCCGTCACCGGAATCGATTCGTTTCAGAACGTTCGGTTGGCTCTTGGCGGTCCACCACTCGTACTGGCGGGCCAGCTCCGGGGCGCCCATGCGATGCAGCAGCCGCACGAAGCGGGCCATGAACCATTTCTTGGCGACGTACTCCCCCGCGCCGCCGGCCGAAAAATCGGGAGCCTCGTCGGCGGGGTCGGCCTCATGGCGCTCGAAGTAGTGCTCGTCGAGTTCGAACTTCCAGTTGCGGCCATCGACCCACTCGTTGATCTCGGCCCAGGAGCCAAGCACCGGCTCGAAGAAGGTGGCGTAGGTGTCGCAGATGGCGTCTGGTCGGCCGAACTCGACCTGCCCGGCCCGGCGGATCAGTTTCTGCCAGAGCACGCCGCTGCGGGCGGCGGCCGGGTGGACCTGGGCCGAGAAGGGGCCCTGGTAGGCCAGCCGGTAGACGGTGTTGCGGAAGGCCAGGGCGAAGCCGCTGGGCGGAATGATGATCTTGACGGCGTACCGGCCTCCGACTTCCAGACCCGGTGGCGGCCCGCCGTCGAAGCGGGCCTCTTCGAGCCGCACGCGGTAAACCTGCCCGGCGAAGCCGCCGCCGACGAACTTCTCGACAACCATGCGCACCCGGCCGCAATTAGCCGGACAGACGCCGGTGGCTTGGACGTCGAAGATGTGGCCGCGGTCATAGCGCAGGTGCTTGCGGCGGCGCAGGGAACCTGCCCGGTCGATCACCGTCTGCAGGCGTTCGGGCACGCCCCTTGGCTGATGCTCAGTCATGATCGTAAGAGAATCTTTCCTCTTTTTTCTTTTTCCTTATTTTCTTGGGGACCACCTGGCCGGCCTCGCCCTCCGGCCGGCTCGCTAAGGTAATTGGTCGGCGTTTGCGGGGCTGGGTGGCCAGCAAAACCGGCCCGGCCTCCCCCGGCGGGCTTCGAGGTAGACGGCATGCCGTGGCCGTGTAGGGGCGACCCTTGCGGTCGCCCGGCGAGGGGTGCCATGCCGATATTCGCGGGCACCCGCAAGGGGTGACCCTACGCGCCGCCGGAAAAATTGGTCACACCCTGCCCGGGCCTCCCCGGCCGCCAGCGGCAACGTGTGGGGTATTGCAATCTTACTGCCGGGTTCTATAATCACAGGTATCGATCACGCCGGGGGGCGTCACTGGAGAAACCGATGGCCAAGAACGAAGTCTTGAATCTGCTTGACCGCGTGGCCGAGTTGAACACGCTTCCGGAGGTGACTCAGCGAATCCTGGCTATCACCGAGGACCCCGACGCCTCGGCCCGCGACCTGAATGAAGTGCTGAAACACGACATGGCTCTCTCGGCGAAGTTGTTGCGGGTGGTCAATTCGGCCTTTTACGGGCTGCCCGGCCGCGTCTCCGATCTTGACCGGGCCATCGTCCTGCTGGGATCAACCTGGCCGTGGCGGCGACAATGGCTTCGCTGTTTGCCGGCGAGGGGCTGCCGGTGGCCGGGTTCAGTCCCAGTGGGCTTTGGCGGCACAGCGTGGCCACGGGTGTGACGGCCCGCAGCATTGTCAGCGTGGCCGGGTTCCACAGTCTGCGCGAGGAGGCCTTCCTGGCCGGAATCATCCACGACATCGGCATCCTGGTCGAATACCAGTTTGCCGGGGACAAGTTCGCCCAACTGATCGGCAGCATCGACCAGGGCACGACCCTGCTGGCGGCCGAGCAGAAGGCGCTGGACATGACGCACCAGCAGATCGGGCAGGCCCTGGCCGAGCTGTGGAAGTTCCCGCGGAACATGCAGTTGGTCATCGGTTATCATCACGAGCCGACCAGGCTGGCCGAGGAGCACCGCTTGTTGCCGGTCGCCGTCGCCCTGGCCGAAGGGGTCAGCAACGACTGTGGATTCGGCTTCCTGGCCGCCGGAAGTGAGGCGGAAATGCCGGACGACCAGGCCCTCTGCGAAATCATCAACGTCGGCCTCGAGGATGTCAGTGCAATTCGAGAAACCCTGCCCGAGATGGTGGAGCAAGCCAGCGGTTGGCTTGAAGTCTGAGCGCAGCGGGTACGTTTCCCCCAGGTAGAGGAAAGCTTTCCGTGTACAAGAAACGATTATTTGCTCCGGGACCGACGGAGTCGCCGTCGGAGGTGCTGCTGGAGATGGCCCGGCCGGTGACGCACCATCGCACCGCCGAGTTCCGGTTGCTCCTCAAGGAAGTAAACGAAGGCCTCAAGTACGTCTTCCAGACCTCGGGCGACGTCTACACCATCACCGGGTCCGGCAGTGCAGCCATGGAGGCCGCGGTGGCCAACGTGGTCGGCCGCGGCGAAAAGATGCTGGCCGTCGTCGGCGGCAAATTCGGTGAGCGCTGGCGCGATCTGGGCAAGACCTTTGGCGCCGAAGTCATCACCCTGGAGGTCGAGTGGGGCAGGGCCGTCGATCCGCAGCAGGTGGCCGAGGCCCTGGCCGCCAACCCGGACATCGTCGCCGTCTACGTCACCCACAGCGAGACCTCGACCGCCACGGCCATTGACCTGAAAGCGGTGGCCGAGGTGGTCGGCCGGAGCGAGGCCGTCCTGGCCGCCGACTGTATTACCTCCATCGGGGCCATCGAAATGCGGACCGACCAGTGGGGGGTCGACATTCCGGTCACCGGGTCGCAGAAGGCGCTGATGTTGCCGCCGGGGTTGGGGATGTTGTCCTGCAGCGAAAAGGCCATGGCCAAGATCGCCCGGACCGATTCGGACCTACTACCTGAGACTGCCGGCCTACGCCAAGAGCCTGGCCTCCGGCGACACGCCCTATACGCCGGCCAACACGCTGATCCTGGCCCTGAAAACCTCGCTGGACATGATCCGCCGGCAGGGCATCGAGAGCGTCTGGGCCGAGACGAGTCGGCGGGCCCGGGCCATGCGCGAGGCGGCCAAGGCCCTGGGCCTCGAAGTTTTTTCGAAGAGCCCCAGCGACAGCGTGACGGCCATCTGTGTGCCCGAGACAATCGACGGGGCGGCGCTGCCCAAGCTTCTGGCTGAGACCTATGGCATGCGCGTGGCCGGCGGACAGGCCCAACTCAAGGGCAAGATCGTCCGCTTCAGTCACATGGGGGCCCTCGACGGCTTCGACACGCTGGCCCAGGTGGCCGGCCTGGAGATGGCCCTGAGAGACCTCGGGGCGAAGATCGAAATAGGAGCCGGAGTGGCCGCCGCCCAGAAGTCTCTGGCCGCAAAGTAGGTGCCACGGTCTGACCGAAGGTCAGGCCGTGATTATCTTCCGAAGGTTCATCATGGCCTGGCTACGCCAGACCATGGCACCCGCGGCACACTTTGTCCCGACTTGGTCGGGATCAAGATGTGGCACCCGCGTTAAATCTCACCCGCTTTGACAGGAGTCCAGTGGAATGGCCAAAGTGCTTGTGTCCGACAACCTGCCCGACGAGGGGCTGGAGATTCTGAGGAACGAAGCCGGCATCGAGGTCGATTTTCATCCCGGCCTCTCGCCCGACGAACTCAAGGCGCAGATCGGCCAATACGACGGCATCGTGATTCGCAGCGGCACCAAGCTTACCGCCGAGGTGCTCAAGGAGGCCGGGAATCTCAGGGCCATTGCCCGGGCGGGAGTCGGGGTCGACAATGTCGACGTGCCGACGGCCACCCAGTTGGGCATCGTGGTCATGAACACGCCCGACGCCAACACGACTTCCACGGCCGAGCTGACCATGGCCCTGATCCTGGGTATGGCCCGCAAGATTCACCCCGCGGCGGCCAGCCTCGAGAGCGGCCAGTGGGACCGCAAGTTGTTCAAGGGCACCCAACTGGCCGGCAAGACGATGGGCGTGATTGGTCTGGGGCGGATCGGCACCGCCGTGGCCCTCAGGGCGGCGGGTTTCCAGATGAAGGTCCTGGGCTACGATCCCTTCTTTGCCGGCGGCAAGGAGATCGAGCAGCGGATCACCGTGCTTGACGATCTGGACGAGTTGCTGACCCGCAGCGACATCATCACGGTCCACGTGCCGAGGACCGAGGACACCCTGGGCATGATCGGGGCCGAGCAGATAGCGAAGATGACCGAAGGCGTGCTGCTGGTGAATGCCGCCCGCGGCGGAATCATCGACGAGGACGCCCTGTACGAAGCCCTGGAAAGCGGCCGCGTCGCCGGGGCCGCCCTGGACGTTTTCAGCAAGGAGCCGCCCCAGGACCGCCGCCTGATCGATCATCCGAACGTTCTGGCCATACCGCACCTCGGGGCCCAGACGGCCGAGGCCCAGCTCCTGGTGGCCAGGGATGCCGCCCGAGTGATGGCCGACTTCCTGTCCGGCCGCGGCATGGCCAACGCGGTCAACATGCCGGCCGTCGATTACGCCCGGGCCGGCGAACTGAAACCGTACCTGCAACTCGGCCAGCGGATGGGCATGCTGCTCGGCGAGTTGAACCAGGGCCGCATGAAGAAACTGACCATTAACTACAGCGGCGCCATCTGCGAGCTGTCCCACCGGCAGGCGACTATCGCTATTGTCATGGGGTTGCTGCACGGCCGCGTGAACGAGCGGCTGACCATGGTCAACGCCTTGCTGATCGCCAGGGACAAGGGCATCGAGGTCGTCGAGACGCAGACCGGGGAGAATCCTTCGTACGTGACGGCCGTAGAGGTGGTCATCGAAAGCGACAAGGAAACCCACTCGATGGTCGGAACGCTGCTGGGCGAGAAACACCCGCGGATCGTCCAGGCCGACGGCATCGACGTCGAGGTGCCGCCCGAGGGCAACATCATCATCACTTTCCACGAGGACCGGCCCGGGGTGATCGGCCGCACCGGCACGCTGCTGGCCGAGCAGGACGTCAACATCGCCTACATGACCTGCGGCCGCCAGGGCCAGCGAGGCCAGAAGGCGACGCTCTTTATCACCCTCGACAGCGCCCCCAAGGAAGGTACGCTCGAGGCCCTGCGCTCGCAGCAGGCCATGCACCGCGTGCTGCACGTGGCTCTGCCGCCGCTTGACGAGGGGGCCTGAGCGGGGAGAAGCGAATCAGATGATTTACCGCCGCAGGAAAGTTTTCGTCATCTCGACCTCAATCGTTCTGGCCGCCGTTGCCGTCTGGCTCGGGGCGTGCTCGGCG
>JAACEH010000345.1 GCA_011682595.1 Anaerolineaceae bacterium | reverse complement strand
CCTGCTGAAACAGGCCGGGTGCTACGAGGTCGAACTCGAGGTGCTGAGCGGCTCGGACTTCATTCGCAACGACATCTTCAACCTCGATCTTTCGGACCGGCAGATCATAAGGGCGTTCGCCGCCTGCCGCGAGGCGGGGCTGAAGACCCGGGCCATGGTTCAGATCGGGCTGCCCTACGACACGGTGGTGACAATCGAGCAGACGGGCAAACTGCTTCGCCGCGCGGGGACCGACGCCGTTGAAGTCCAGGTCTACTACCCGCTGCCGGGCACCAAGGCCTACGAGCTTTGCCACGAGAACGGTTGGTTGAGCGGCCGTGACGCCGCCGCACACTTCGCCGGCCAGAGCACTCTCGATATGCCGGGTCTGGACGCATCGACCATCAAACGATATACGACGCTGTTGCCGCACCTGGTTCGCCACCCCAAGGCCTGGCCGGCGCTGATGAAGCTGGAGCGGATACACCTGGGCCGCCGCAGCCTGGCCGACCTGGTGGCGCCGCTGCTGGGACAACGATGGAGCAGACGCTGAGGAAACTAGTGAGCAGACTGTCACTTATCTACTCTAAAGCCCTGGGGACGCACCGGCGGAGCGGCCCGCTGCGCAAGAAGATCGGGCTGTTCCGCACCTGGGCCAGCGGGCACCCGATGTGGATGGCCTGGCAGGTGACCTACCGCTGCAACCTGCAGTGCTCGTTCTGCAATTACTGGAAGAGCCCCAGCCACCCGCAGGAGGAGTTGACGACGGACGAGTTTCGCGAGGCCTCCGAGCGGCTGGCCCGGCTGGGCGCCATCTTCATCAGCCTGGCCGGGGGCGAACCGCTGGTCCGCGACGACATCGTGGACATTGTCGAGGCCGTGGCCCGCTATCACTTCCCCTTCGTCACCACCAACGGGTGGAAGGCCACCGAGCCCCTGGCCCGCGAAATGTTCGAGGCCGGCCTCTGGGGCGTCAGCGTCAGCCTGGACTACAGCGACCCCCGACGGCACGACACCCAGCGCGGCCGCGAGGGCGCCTACGACCGGGCCGTGGCGGCAATCGAAATGTTCTCCAAGGCCCGCAAACACCCCTGGCAGCGGGTCAACCTGATGTGCGTGCTGGTGGACGACAACCTCGGCGAAATCGAGAAGCTGCTGAAGCTGGCCGGGCGGCTGGACGCTTACCTCATGGTGCAGCCCTACTCGCAACTGAAGACCGGCGACCGGCGGTTCCTGGCCGGGGCCGGGGTCAGCGAGCACCTGCTGGGCCTGCGACGACGATACCCCAACTTCCTTAGCAACCCCTACTTCCTGGGCCACTTCGACCACTACCTGTCCGAGGGCGCCGTCCCCGGGTGCCGGGCCGGGCGGGCCTTCTGCAACATCGACGAGCGGGGCGACGTGGCCATCTGTGTCGAGAAGCGCGACCGCACCGTGGGCAACGTCCTGACCAGCCGGCCGGGTGAACTGGTCCGCGGCCTGCGAGAGGCAGCCCGGGCAAATCGGTGCCACAACTGCTGGTACAATTGCCGCGGCGAAATCGAGGCCCTGTACCACCCCTGGGGCCTGCTGAAGAGCCTGCCGACCTATATTTTCAACCGCGGCCGCCCCAGCCAGCAGCCCAACTGGCCCTGCGACGAGGCGGCCGGGTGATTTTGGACTTGATGCCGCCGCCGGGCAATGATATAGAAGGGACCGCACAAACGCTCCTTACGGAACGATCCATGAAGCAAATCCTGGACGCATCGCAACTGGCCGAGGCAATAGACAGGATGGTCGAGGCTATTGCCGGTCTCTGTCCGCCCGAACTGCCCCTGGCCATTGTCGGCATCCGCACCCGCGGGGTGGCCCTGGCCGAGCGGCTCAAGGAGCGCCTGGAGAAGGCCTGCGGCAAGGAGATTCCCCTCGGCTGGCTGGACATCACCCTCTATCGCGACGACCTGCACTGCCTGGAGGCCAGCCCGCTGATCCGGCAGACCAAGCTCGATTTCGACCTCACCGGCAGGTGCGTCATCCTGGTCGACGACGTGCTGTTCACCGGGCGAACGATTCGGGCCGCCACGATTACGGGCGGCCGAAGTTCGTCAAGCTGGCCGTGCTGGTCGACCGCGGGCACCGCGAATTGCCCCTGGCCGCCGACGTGGTCGGCTGCACTGTCCAGACGCGCCGGGACGAGGTGGTCGAAGTTTCGATGACCGAGACCGACGACACCGACCAGGTGATTATGCGTTCAGCGCAGGAGAACCGTTAGCGGCCCCGCGAGGGGGTGCCATGGTCTGGCGCAGGTGAGGCCATGACCCCGATTCTATCGGGGGGAGATGATCACGGTCTGACCAAAGGTCAGGCCGTGGCACCCACCGGGTGCGGGGTGGCATGGCCCACGCTCGCGTGGCCATGTTCCTCGGATCCCCTTGGACACACACAGGATCGAGACCGGCAGAGCACCAGGAGCGGACGCGAGAAGGTCAAGGTAAGAACAATGGCCAGACGCAAATCACGGTTCAAGTGGGCCAGGCGGCACCTGCTGGGTCTGGAAGAACTCAGCGCCGAGGAAATCGTTCACGTCCTGGACACCGCGACCGGGTTCAAGGAGATTTCGACCCGCAGCATCAAGAAGGCCCCCGCCCTTCGCGGCAAGGTCGTGGTGCTGCTGTTCTTCGAAGCCTCCACGCGGACCAGCATGAGCTTCAACCTGGCCGCCCAGCGCCTCAGCGCCGACATACTGGAGTTCCACAGCGCCGCCAGCAGCGTCAAGAAGGGCGAGACGCTGATCGACACGGCCCGCAATATCGAGGCCATGGGGGTCGACATCTTCGTCCTGCGGCACTCGGCGGCCGGGGCCCCGCAACTGCTGGCCCGCAACATTAACACCTGCGTGGTCAATGCCGGCGACGGAACGCACGAGCACCCCACCCAGGCCCTGCTGGACATCTTCACCATCCGCGAGGCCAAGGGCCGCATCGAAGGGCTCCGGGTGGCCATCGTCGGCGACATCAGCCACAGCCGCGTGGCCCGCAGCAACATCTGGGGGCTGACCAAGCTGGG
>JAACEH010000344.1 GCA_011682595.1 Anaerolineaceae bacterium | reverse complement strand
TTCGGGCGGCTGGACAAGCTGCTGCTCAGGCTCTTTCAGCAGGACGAGGACCTGCGGATCGCCCTGCTGGTCGACGTCAGCGGCTCCATGCTGACCGGACGGCCGCGGAAGGTCGACTACGTTCGCCACCTGGCCGCGGCGCTGGCCTACATCGGCCTGTCGAACCTGGACCGCATCCGCGTGTCGGTCTTCGCCGAGGGCGAGGTCGCTCAGTTGAAGACGCGCCGCGGTCGCGGGCAGGTTTACACGGTGCTGGACTTCCTGGCCACCGCGCCGCTGGGCGGGCCGACCGACCTGGCCCTGGCCGCCAAACAGTTTCGCCGGCACACCAGTGAGAAAGGGCTGGTCGTCGTGTTGAGCGACTTCCTGGCCGTCGCCGGCGACGCCGGCGGGTCGCCGACCCATGAGGAAGGGCTCGGCTTGTTGCACTACGACGGTCACGAGGTCTGGGCACTGCAGGTCGAGTCGCCCCAGGAGGCCCACCCGCCGTGGCAGGGCGAGGTGGCCCTGGTGGATGCCGAGACGGGTGGCCGCACGCGGTTGCGGCTGACGCCCGAGATGGTGGCCGGGTACCAACGGCGGCGACACGAGTTCCTGGGCCGCTTCGACCGCTGGACAACCGAGCGCGGCATTGCCCACCTGCGGACGGTCACCAGTGTCGAGGTGAGCGACCTGGTTCTGGAGGTGTTTCGCCGCGGAGGATTTATCCGCTGAAAAAACGCAAAGGATAATCGACCATGAAAGTGATTCTGCGAATCCTACTGGCGATAGCGCTTCTGGTGGCGGCTTCGCCGGGCGCCTGGGCCCAGGAGGCCGCCGACCTGATGGGCGGCAATATCGGTGGCCTTCGGCTGAACGGCCAGGAGGCGGCGGTGTCGGTGGCCGTGGTGCGCCACGTGCTCAAGACCCTGGAGGCCGACAAGTCTCTGGCCCGGCAGCCGTCGCGCAAGGCGCTGATCCTGACCATCGGCCGCCGGCTGTTTACGGCCTGGCCGCTGAAGGCAGCGCCGCCCAGGGTGCTCAGCCAGGAGCGGCACATGCAGGTCTTTGTCACCCTGTACGGTCCGCGAGGTGCGGACCTGACGGCCGAGGGGCGCGGCAACACTCTTCTGGCGGCGCTGATCGACGCCTCGACCAACCTGCCGCGCGACATGCGGTACCGCGGCGACGGATTCAACAAACTGAACGAGATTCGCATTTCGCTGGAGGTGACGGTTTACCGTTTGCCGTACATGCAGAACCTGGCCGAGCCGTTCCTGTACTCGATGCGTCCGGGGCTCGACGGGCTGGTCTACCAGAACGCCGACCAGCGGAGCACCGTGTTGCCGTGGGAAGCGATCCGCCGCGGGTGGGAGATGCACTTCACCCGGCGGGCCGCAACCGAAACGAAGGAAGCCCGGCCGGCCTACCTGCCCGACGACGTGAAGAAGGCGGTCTTCCGTTCGCTGCTCGACCGGGCCGGGGCCGACACGGCCACCTGGCGCGGCCCGGGGGCCCGGGTGCTGCGCTTCGAGACGCAGTGTTTCATCGAGCGGCGCCCCGGCGGCCCGGCCGACGGCGACCCTGCTTCCAGGGCGGTGGTGGCCATCTATCGCACCGGGCCGCTGGTCGACTACGAGGAGCTTACCCGCGCCCGGGTCGCCTCGGCGGTGAGCCTGGCCACCAATTACCTGGCCCGCACCCTGGTCGGCGAGCAGCAGGTCCGGGCCGGCTACGATCCGCTTCGCGACCGGTGGCAGGCCGAGTTCGACGCCCCCCGGCAGGCCCTGGCGGTCCGGGCTTTCGCCCGCCTCTATGGGCGGCGGAAAGAGCAGTGGATGCTCAAGGCGGCACAGTCGGCCTGCAGCGAACTTCTCAAGCCCATCAAGCAGGTTGTCGTGGTCGATGCCGGGGGCGCCAGGCGGCCGTGCGCGTTTGTCGTCTCGGGCCTGAAGTCCCAGATTACCTGGACCGCCCAGGCCCTGCTGGCCGTGGCCGATCTGCAGGCCGTGGCCGAGGACAAGGCCGTGGCCACGGCGCTGAGGCGCCTGGCCAACACTCTTTTGGTGGAGGACGGGGCCTTCGACACCTACTTCGTTCCCGGCACCAGCGAGCAACTGGGCCTGGCCAACAGCGAGGACCTCGACGGCGAGTCGCTGGCCCTGCTGGCCCTGGCCCGAAGCTACGAGCTGCTGAAGGACGAGTCGCTGCTGGCCTCTGCGCGGCGGTCGGCCGACTACCTGGTCTTCCAGCGCGAGCGGCGACTCGGACGCAAGCAGGCCCGGGGGCTGGCCGACATTCACCTGATCGAGGCCCTGGCCCTGCTGGATCGTCATTTGGCCAACGACGCCTACGCCCGCTACGCCGGGCTGTGCGCCGACGCGATTCTGGAGGACCAGGCCAGCCAGCCGGCGAGGTACCTGGACGACGAGGTCGGCGGCTGGGCGACCGGCAACCACTTCCAGAGCGAGCTGGCCTCGTTCAATCTTCGCGGCCTGGTTGCCGCCCGGCGGATGGCCGAGTGGGTGGGCAAGCTGGCCCCCGAACGCTTCCGGCGACTGAAGCTCGACTCGCTGGCCGAGCGAACGGCCCGGGGGGTGCGGATGGCCGAGGCCTTTTTGGTGAACCTCCAGTACACACCGACTAACAGTTTCTACGTCACCCAGCCGCAGATCGCCTCCGGCGGCCTGCGCTTCAGCGCCACCGACAGCCGCATCTCGACCGTGGCCGTCTGCAACTTTCTCCTGGCGGAGGTCCGGTAGGGAACGAACATGGACCAGACAACGCATCGAATATCACTGAGACTAGGCAGGATTGCCCTGCGCAGTTATCCGATTTGCTGGCTGCCCGGGCTGGTCATCGTTTCGGTAGTGTCCTGGGTCAACCACTGGCCGGCCAGTGATCTGGGCCTTCCTGATGGCGGCCAGCGTGCCCATGGCCCTGGTGACGGCGCTGATTTTCCGCCTGGGTTGCGCGGTTGAAATCGGTCCCAAGGGGTTGCGGAGAACCTTGTTCGTTCCCGGGACGTTTACCCGGAGCCACCAGACCATTGCCTGGTCGGACATCAGCGGCATCACGAAGCTTCACGTATTGCCCCTGGCAATCGTGCGGCACAAAAACGGGGTGCTGCTAACGCCGTTTCTCATTCCTGTTCCCGCCGTCATGGACAATCCTGCCCGCTTCCGTGACCTGGTGGCACAATACGCACCGCCGGAAAGCCCCTTACGCAGGTTCGCCGGTTGCTGAACTCGCGTTATTAAAGGTAGCTTTAATAACGGGGGTACCGGGCGGGCGTTATGAAAGTTTGGGGGCTAAAACTTTAATAAGGGCGAGTTTTGGACATGGAGTAGTCGGTCTCGCCCAAGGCCACCTACTACCGCGAGCGTTTCTTGCGGCTTTTGCGGGGTTTCTTCTTGCGCTTGGAGCGGATCTTCTTGCGGGGGCCGCCACCACCGCCGAACAGGTCGATGCCCTGCATGGCCTGGGCCGCCGTGGCCCGGTCCTGGCTGAACATCCCCGCCCCGCTCATCTGTTTGACCATGCCGCGAATCTGGCCGAAGCTCTTCACGAGTTGAGCGACTTCCGTCGGCTCGACGCCCGACCCGCGAGCGATCCGACGCCGACGGCCGGCGTCGATAACGTCCGGATGGTTTCGCTCCTGGGGCGTCATCGACTGGATGATGGCCTCGGTAATGACCATCTCGTGATCGTCCAGCGGCAGGTTCTTCAGTTGCGAGCCCATGCCGGGGATCATCGACAGCACCTCGCGCATCGAACCCATCTTCCGCATCTGCCCGATCTGCTTCTGGAAATCCTCGAACGTGAACTCGGCCCTTTGCAACTTCTCCTGCATCTTCCGGGCTTCGTCGGCGTCGACCACGGCCTGGGCCTTCTCGACCAGGCCCACCACGTCGCCCATGCCCAGGATGCGGCCCGCCATGCGCTCCGGGTGAAACTCCTCCAGGCGGTCCAGCTTCTCGCCCACTGATGGGCTTGCCGGTGACGGCCTTGACGCTCAGGGCCGCCCCGCCCCGGGCGTCGCCGTCGAGCTTGGTCAGGATCACGCCGTCCAGCTCCAGACGGTCGTTGAACTCGCGGGCCGAGTTCACGGCGTCCTGCCCGGTCATGGCGTCGCAGACCAGGAGAATCTGGTGCGGATGAACCGCCTTGGCCACCTGCTCCAGCTCGGCCATCAGCTGGTCGTCGATGTGCAGCCGCCCGGCGGTATCCAGAAGGATGGTGTCGCAGTCCTGCTTGCGTGCCGCCCGCAGGGCGTGCCTGGCCACGGCCACGGGGTCCTTCGAGTCTTCGGCATAGACCGGCACGCCGAGCTGCTCGCCCAGCACCTGGAGCTGGGTCACCGCGGCCGGACGCTGCAGGTCGGCCGCCACCATCATCGGCCGTCGGCTCTGATTGGTCAGGTACCTGGCCAGTTTGGCGCAAGTGGTCGTCTTGCCCGAGCCCTGCAGGCCGGCCAGCATGATGACCGTGGCCCCCATGTCGGCCCGCGGGATGTCGTGGCTGACCGGGCCCATCATCTCGACCAGCTCGTCGTGGATGACCTTGATCATCACCTGCCCGGGCTGCAAGGTCGAGAGCACCTTCTGCCCGACGGCCTTGGCGTGGACCGCCTTGATGAACTCGCGGACCACCTTGAGGTTGACGTCGGCCTCCAGCAGGGCGGTCCGCACCTCGCGCAGGGCGTCGGCGACGTTGCTCTCGCTGATCCGCCCGCGGCCCTGAAGACCCCGCACGGCATCGTTAATCCGTTGTGTCAGCGTCTCAAACATAGGCGCCCCACCTGTGCCGGAACCCCGCCGCGCCAACGCGCAGAAGGCAAGCCTCGGCGACATCAGAACAGACCATCATAGAGGGAAACCCCGGAATTGCAAGGGCCAGGGTACGCCCGGTAGCGTCAAGTATTATGTGTAATATGTCTGACGAGGCGCCAGCGGAGCAGTTGTCCGAAGATAGCGCGCTCGGCGGCACGGCGACCGGCCGGCGAGGTCGCCCTGGCCGACGGTTTGGCCGCCGAGGTCTTCACCGTGATCCGCCGGCTCTTCAGGTAGCGGCCAC
>JAACEH010000092.1 GCA_011682595.1 Anaerolineaceae bacterium | reverse complement strand
TGCGGTCCGAGGGCCAGGAGTAGCCCGAGTTGCGGATGGCCGACTCGACGCGGTCCTTGGCTTCCTTGACGGCGGCATCGGGCAAGCCGACGGTGATGATCGTCGGCATGCCGTGGCGGATGTCGACTTCGACCATGGCCATGTAGCCCTCGATGCCTATGACCGACGCACTGGGAATCTTGGCCAGCATGGGGGCCCTCTGTTGTCAGATGAGTGAAATGTGTCGGCACGAGATAATATGTCAGGAACGATCAGGAGGCAAGAGGAAACACTGCCGCCTCACGGCGGGTTTCTGCTTTGCACGGGTCCCGGGTTCGGTTAAAAGAGTTGTCACTAAGGAGCAACGCGGGAGTGTTGCAGTGCCTGATGGTTCAGACACGGAGGACTTTGCATAGATGAGTGACAGCGACGAAGTGGAGAATCTCTACGTCGGGATCGATGTCGGCGGCACGAAGATCCAGGCCTCCCTGGTGCTCGAGTGCGGCACCATCGTCGCCGGCCGCAAGTGCGCCACTCCCCGCGACGGTGAGGCCGACCAGGTGCTGTCGGCCATCGAGGAAACAGTCGGGACGTTGCTGCACGAGGAAGGGCTCGAGAGCGGCGATCTGGCCGCGGTCGGCATAGCCGTGCCCGGCGTGACCGACCCGAACGCAGGGCGGGTGATTATCACCCCCAACATGAACCTGACCGGAGTCGAGATCGTGCCGCGGCTGGAAGACCGTTTCGGCGTTGCCGTGGTCCTGGGCAACGACACCAACCTGGGCACCCTGGGCGAACGGTGGCTGGGCGCCGCTCGCGGGGCCTCCAGCGTCTTCGGCATCTTCGTCGGCACGGGCATCGGCGGCGGCTTCGTCCGCAAGACCAAGCTCTGGCGCGGTTACCGGGAATCGGCCGGCGAGATCGGGCATACGGTCATCCGCATCGGCGGTCCGCAGTGCGCTTGCGGCAACCACGGTTGCCTGGAAGCTCTGGCCGGCCGGTGGGCCATCGAGCGCGACATTCGCCAGGCGGTCGCGGCGGGCCGCAAGACGGTTCTGACCGAGTTGCTGGCAGGCGATTTGAGCCAGATCCGCAGCGGCGCCCTGCGGCAGGCCATCGAGCGAAAAGACCGCCTGGTGACCAGGGTGATGGGCCGGGCGTCGGAGGTTCTTGGCCAGGCCTGCGTCGTGGTGTTCCATCTGCTGGACCCGGAGGTGATCGTCCTGGGCGGCGGAGTGGTGGAGGCCTGCGGCGACTTCATGTTGCCGATTGTCGAGGAGGTGATCAAGGCGGTGCGTCTGCCGGGATCGCGCGAGGGGGGCCAGGTGTTCCTGTCGCCGCTGGGTGACGACGCGGTGGTGGCCGGGGCGGTGGCCCTGGCCCGCAGACAGATTGGCCGCAGCCCGTTCAACCGGGACTTCGCCGCCGGGCCGCACTACGACCAGATCGACCAGGCGGCCCCCGGCCAGATCACGGTCGGCGACAAGACGTACAAGCGCGACATCGTCATTCGAGTCGGTGGCGAGGTCAAGAAGTGGCGGCGCGAGTCGGCTTCTGAGAGCGGCAAGAGAGCCCGTGAGATTCGTCCCGCGGACCTGGCCCGGGCCTGCCGGGGCGGCCCGGAGGTGCTGGTCGTCGGCACGGGAGAGTCGGGCGACCTGAAGTTGACCAAGCAGTCGCAGGCCTACCTTCGCCGCCGGGCCATCGAGGTTCACGCCCTGTGTGTCACCGAAGCGATTGATCTTTACAACAAAATCGAGCGGCGAAAGGCGGCCCTGATTCACGTCGGCTGATTTTCTCGCGTCGTGGAGCCGTCGGGTGAAAATATGAAAGCGTGGCACGGCGGGGCTTGCCCGCCGTGACGAGAGGCGTGGGGCATTCGCCACGGCCGGACAAGACCGGCCGTGCCACACCGCCCGGAGGGCAAGGTGTGCCTTTGTCGGAGACCCACCGTTCAATGGTGTGTCTCAGGACTTGGGGCGGGTCATGGGGCGGAACTGGATGGTTGATTTTTTCGCGGCCCGGGCGGCGGCCACGGCGTCGGCGTAGAACTTTTCCTGGGCCCGGACCGCCTTGCCCCGCCGGGCGACTCTCTGGTAGGAGCCGTCGGGCAACAGGCGGCGGGCCTTGACGTTGTCGGCGAAGTAGGTCTTCATGATGCCGACCAGCCGGCGGCGGAGCTTGCGATCGATTACCGGGAAAAGGATTTCGAGCCTGCGGTCGAGGTTGCGCCGCATCCAGTCGGCGCTGCTCATGTAGAGTTCCTCGTGGCCGCCGTTGCCGAAGTAGAAGATTCGGGCGTGCTCCAGGAAGCGGTCGACGATTGAGCGGACCTCGATCGTTTCGGAAAGCCCCTCGACCCCGGGCCTCAGGCAACAGATGCCCCGCACATTCAGCAGCACCTTCACTCCGGCCCGGCCGGCCTCGTACAGGGCCCGGCAGATTTCCTCGTCCTGGAGAGAGTTGACCTTGGCCATGATCAGCCCCGGCCGCTGGGGCGTGGAGGCCTGAATCTCGCGGTCGATAAGGTCCAGGAACTTCCGCCTGAGGCCCGTCGGGGCGATGGTCAGCTTGGACCAGCCGACCGATTCGCTGTAGCCGGTCAGCAGGTTGAAGTAGGCGGCCACGTCGGCGGCCATGTCGCGGTTGCAGGTCATCAAGCCGACGTCCGAGTAGAGGCGGGCCGTCTTGTCGTTGTAGTTGCCGGTGGCCAGGTGGACGTAGCGGCGAATCCGCCTGCTTTCCCGGCGAACGATCAGCAAGGCCTTGGAGTGAGTCTTGAAACCCGCGATGCCGTAGATCACCTGGCACCCGGCGTCCTCCAGGCGGCGGGCCCAGTGGACGTTTCGGGCCTCGTCGAAGCGGGCCTTCAACTCGACCAGGACGACCACCTGTTTGCCGCTGTCGGCGGCGGCGGCCAAGGCGCTGATGATCGGCGAGTCGCCGCTGGTGCGATAAAGGGTCAGCTTCAGGGCCATTACGTCCGGGTCACGGGCGGCCTGCTCGACCAGTTGCACCACCGGGTCGAAACTCTCGTAGGGGTGAAAGAGCAGGAGATCGTGATCGCGGAGGGCCTCGAAGAGATCGTCCCGGCCGATGAGATCCTGGGGCGGTTGCGGCGGCCACTCGGGCAGCCTCAGCGATTCGAATCCTTCGCGGCCGGCAATCTCCATCAGGGCCGTGGCGTCCAGCAGGCCGGCGACGTCGTAGACCTCTTCGGGCCGCAGGTCCAGCCACTGGACCAGCCATTTTCTGAGCCGGCGGTTCGCCCCGGCCGAGATTTCCAGTCGCACGGCGGCCCGGCGGCGGCGCGAAATGACCGCCTCCTCGACGGCCTGCAGCAGGTCCTCGACATCGTCGTCCTGAATGTCCACGTCGGCGTCGCGGGTGATGCGGAACAGTGCCGTGGACAACACCTCGCAGCCGGGAAAAAGCAGCCCGGCGTTGACTCCCACCAGGTCCTCGATGCGGGCCAGTTGCAGGCCCTCGTCGGAGGGAACGCTGATGAAGCGGCGAAACTGCCGCGGGACGGGAACGACCACGATTCTCTCGCTGGCCGGGTGGCCGGGTTTGGTGGCCAGCAAGAGGATAACGTTCAGTTCCATGCCCGGCAGCAGCGGCCGCGGGTCGAGTTCCTGCATGGCCAGCGGCGTCAACACCGGCAGGATCTCCGTGGTGAAGTGGGTCCGCAGGAAGCGCCGCTGCTCGGTCGTCCAGTTGGCCGGCTCGAGCACGCTAAGCCCGTGCTTGTGGAGCTGGCCCAGGGCGTGGACGATGCCCTCGGACTGCCGGCTCACCATGCGCTGCACGCGCTTGGCGATACGGGTCAGTTGCCGGGCGGGGGTCAGGCCGCTCGGGTCGCGGCGGCGGAGTCCGGCCGCCCGCTGCTGCATCAGTCCGGCCACGCGGATCATGAAAAACTCGTCGAGGTTCGAACTGACGATGGCCAGGAACTTCAGCCGCTCCAGCAGGGGCAGGTCCTCGGACAGCCCCTCTTCGAGGACGCGGTGGTTGAACTCCAGCCAGCTCAACTCGCGGTTGAAGAACTGCTCCGGACTGTGCCCTTTTTTCTTGCCCATTATTTCTTGTCGTCCGAACCTTTCGGCCTGTGGAAGCAACTAGCGCTAGGCGGTCTGACGTATGTATTGCGGCATTGGGTGCCACGGTCTGACCGAAGGTCAGGCCGTGATCATCTACCGAACGTTCATCATGGCCTGGCTGCGCCAGACCATGGCACCCCGCCGTTCAATCTTTGTTGCAGGCGATCAGCCTTCTTCGAGTCGAACCCTCATGCCGTAGATGTCTTCGAACAGGTCGCCCTTGGCCTCGACCGACTTGCGTTCCAGGGTCAGGTCGGCCCGGGTGGCCACGTGAATCGTAAACTCCTCGTCCTGTCGGTCGCAGATGATGTCCTGGACCTGTTGCTGATGGTTCTGGTCCAGGGCGTCGGCCACCCGGAGCAGGGCGGCCAGCTTGCTGACGACCATGCGCCCCTCGCGCGGCAAAGCCATGTACTCGACGTGCGTCGGCTTGGGCACCGCTCGCCGGTGGTAACGGGCCACCTGCGAGACGATCTCCAGTTCGTTCCGCGTCAGGCCGAAGATCTCCGAATTGGAGATCAGGTAGTAACTGTGCTTGTGGTGGGCGCGGCTGTTGATGAAATTGCCGACTTCGTGCATCACGGCGGCCACACGAAGAAGCAGGCGGTCCCGCGCCAAGAGCCCGTGCTCGCCCTGCAGCTGGTCGAACAGCCGGACGGCCAGGTCGGTCACGGCCCGGGCATGCTTGAGGTCGACGCGGTACTTCTCGGCAATGGCCGTCGCCGAGTGGATTATGCCCTCGCTCAGCGACTCGTCCTCCTGTCCGGTGACCTGGTTGACCAGGTCCAGCAACAGCCCGTCGCGCATCGAAACTTCCGGCACGATCATCCGCCGGGCCCGGGTCGCGTGCAGCAGGGCCTGGTAAACCAGCAGGGCGGGGTTCAACGTTTCGGCGTCCGGGTAGACCAGCCCGTAGCGGCGGACCAGTTCCTCGGCGGCATGGCCGATGCACTGGCCGACCAGGCGGTCGAATCGGGCCAGGCCGACGGCCCGCAGATTCTGTTTGGCCAGGCGCGTGCCGATCTGGTCGGCGGCGAATCGGGCGTCGCTGCCCACGGCGATGAACATCGTCACTCGCTTCAGGGGCAGCGTGCTGTGAATCGCGTTGACCTCGCTGGCAATCTGCTGGCGCAGAAGTTCGGCCGTGTGGGCCGGCGGCTCGTAGCTTGTCAGCAGCACTTCCTGCAATCGAATCGAGCCCAGGCTCAGGCTCCCGCTGCTGAGGATTTCGTTGCCCTTGAGCAGCGTCAGCAAAGTGCTGCCGCCACCGACCTCGGCGATCAGGGCGTACCTGGTCCGGGCGGCCAGGGTGCTGCCGGCCACCTGGCGGACGGCCGAGACTGCCAGGCGACTTTCCTCGGAAGTGCCGATTACGACCACGTCCAACCCGGTGGCCATCAGAATGCGGTCCAGGAAGGTGTCGGCGTTGCGGGCCTCGCGGACGGCGCTGGTGGCCACCGCGCGAATGGCCTGGACGCCGTAAGAGTCGAGTATCCGCCGAAAATCGCGAAGCACCGAGACCGTGGCCCGCATCGTCTGGCCGCTCAGCCGCCCGCGGCGAAAGGTGTCCTGCCCCAGCCGCACGGACTTCCGCAGACGCTCCAGAATGTCGGTCCGGCCGTCCGGCAGAACCTGGGCCACCAGCATGCGCACCGAGTTGGACCCGATGTCGATCGCCCCGACGAGTTCGGCCGTACGGCCCGTATGGGCGGTGCTCTCTGTCTCTTCCTGTTTGGCCATGGTCCACACGCTCGTTTCGCTTGGATCCGGTGCTGCCGGGGGAGGGGGCCGGCGTCGGAATCACACGATTATACGGGTTTCCCGGCCATGTCAATAAGGAGCTTTCGGCCGAAAACGTCCTCCAGCAGGTTGCCCTTGGCGGTTGCCGCCCGGACTTCCGGGGCCGCCGGGCCCGGGGCGTCGCAGCGGACGACGATCCGCTCCGGCGAAATCTCGCAGGCCAAGCCGCGAACCAGGCCTTGGTGGCTGCGGTCCAGGCCGTCGGCCACTCGCAGGATCGCCGCCAGGACGCGGACCCGCTGCTGGTCGCTCGGCCCCAGGGCGGCGAAGTGCTCGTGCCTGTTGCCGGGCAGCGCTTTGCGATGGTATCGGGCGATTGACGCCACGAGCAGCCGCTCCCGCTTGCCCAGCGGCAAGGCGTCCGCCTCGATGATTATTCGCAGGGCCGCCTTGTGGTGCCGCCTCTGTCCCTGGGTCCAGCCGATGTCGTGGAGCATGGCCCCGCACTGCAGGAGAAACCGTTCGTCCTGGCCGAAGTCGTGCAAGGACTGCAACTCGTCAAACAGAGCCAGGGCCAGACGGGTCACCTGGTGGGCGTGCTGCTGCTCGTAGTGGCATCGCCGGGCCAGGTTGACGACCGCCTTCAGCCGCGGCAGGTCCTTGCGGCACCGGCAGCGTGGCGGCCGGAAGGCGTCCCTGTCGTCCGGCGAGGATTGTGCGGCATCGGGGTTCATCTCATGGGTGACCGTCTAACCGGACCAGCGAAGTCTGCGGCCGGCGGCACGGTGCAAGAGTCGAGCTTCTGAACCAGTTTTTCCCAGATCTTATTGCGGCTGAGTTCGTTCCAGAGGTCACCCAGCCGGCCAAACAGTTCCTGTCGCTGGAGTCGCCGCTGTTCGAGAAGGTACTCGATGCCGACCTTCAGCCGGGCGAACGGCCGGTCGGTGCCGTAGTAGTCGATTGTTCTCTGCCGTTCGCTTTTCAGGAAGGCTTCCGACTGGTCGATCCAGATGTCGCAATCGTGCAGTTCGCCCAGCAGCGTCTGCAGGGCCTTGGCCGCCGAGATGAACTGCTTGAGCTTTTCGGGATAGGCGTCGCTGAGGGTTTCCATGGCGTAGCGGAAGCGTTTGGCCTCGATGCGCATCTGGTGATGCCGCTCGATGTCGTGCGGGTTCCACAGGCAGTCCTGGTAGGC
>JAACEH010000091.1 GCA_011682595.1 Anaerolineaceae bacterium | reverse complement strand
TGGGTGGGGAATTGGGTGGGGAATTGAAGGTTTCGCGCGACCGGCTGCGGGGCGTGGTGGCCACGGGCTACGGTCGCGGGCAGATGGCCATGGCCGAGCGCCGCATTACCGAGATAACCTGCCACGCGGTCGGCGTGCACGCCGTGGCCCCCGAGGCCCGCAGCATCATCGACATCGGCGGACAGGACAGCAAGGTGATTCGCCTGGACGCCCGGGGCCGCGTCGAGGATTTCGCCATGAACGACAAGTGTGCCGCCGGGACGGGCCGTTTCCTGGAGGTGATCGCCGGGCGGTTCGACATGACGGTCGACCAACTCGGCCGCTCGGTCGGCCAGAAGGCGGCCCCGGTGGAGATCAGTTCCACCTGCACGGTCTTTGCCGAGACGGAGGTCATCGGCCTGCTGGGCGAAGGCCACTCGCGCGAGGCGATTATCTCGGGTCTCCACCTGGCCCTGGCCCGGCGCGTGGCGGCCATGTTCGAGCAACTGTCCGCCCAGCCGCCGGTGGCCTTCTCCGGCGGCGTGGCCCTGAACCCGGCCATGGTCACCATGCTCCAGAAATGCCTGCAGGTGCCCCTTCGCGTCGCCGAGAACCCCCAACTGACCGCCGCCCTCGGAGCGGCGCTGCTGGCGGAAGGATAGGCATCGACCTCTCACAAAAGCACAGGCCGCCGGGGGCTATGTCTTGTTCTGCTCGGCCACGAAGGCGGCGTAGTCTTCGGGCGTGTCGATGCCGCGGGACTGGTAATCGACCTCGGCGACGAGGATGGTATGGCCGTGTTCCAGGGCCCGCAACTGTTCGAGCGATTCGAGTTTCTCCAGCGGCGTCTGCGGCAGGAGCGGAAATTGCAGCAGGAACTCGCGGCGATAAGCGTACAGGCCAATGTGCTTCAGGTAGTTGCCGACGGTGATGGGGCCGCCTTGCAGGTGGGCCGCCCGGTCGAAGGGAATCCCCGAGCGGGAGAAGTAGAGTGCCCGAGAGTTGCGTCCGACGACCACCTTGACGACGTTCGGGTCGGCCACCTCGGCGGCGTTGGTGAACCGTGCAGCCAGGGTGGCCATCTCGGCTTTCGGATTGTCGGCCAGCAGGTCGACCAGGCCCTTCAGCAAGCGGGGGCGAATGTCCGGCTCGTCGCCCTGGAGGTTGACGATTGCCTCGGCCTCCAGGTGGGCGGCCACCTCGGCGATGCGGTCGGTCCCCGAGGGATGGTCCTGGCGGGTCATGCGGGCCGCGCCGCCGAAGGAGCGGACGGCATCCAGAATCCGCTGGTCGTCCGTGGCGACGATCACCTGTTCGAAGCACTGGGCCTCAAGGGCCCGCTCGTAAACGTGCTGGATCAGGAACTTTCCGGTCTGGCGGGCCAGCGGCTTGCCGGGGAACCGCACCGAGGCGTAGCGGGCGGGAATGATGCAGACAGCCTTCAAGAGCAAGCTCCTTCCCCCTCTTGGCGGGTTTTGTCCGGAGCGTGGCAAAATAGGCCGCAGCGGGGACAAAGTCAATAACAGTTTCAACAAAGACCTCAAAACCCGCGATTCCGTCCTTTGACTCCGGCGGCGAAGGTCGCTAGAATGTCGCCGTGGTTAAGACTGTTTCTCGAACACGCCCAGTCTAATTCAGGAATCTCCATGGACTCCTCGGAACTTCTTTCCAGCGTCGGCAACGTCAGCGACGAAACCGAATTCTACACTCCGATTCCCGACGGCTACACGGTCGGCAAGGTTAAGTACATCGTCGTCATGGGTACGGTCATCAGTGGTCTGGGCAAGGGCATCTTCTCGTCCAGCCTGGCCAGGCTGTTGCAGAACAAGGGGCTGACCGTCGCCCCGATCAAGTTGGAAGGTTACCTGAACATCGACTCGGGCACGCTGAATCCGTTCCGCCACGGCGAGGTGTTTGTTCTGGACGACGGGATGGAGTGCGACATGGACCTGGGCACCTACGAGCGGATGCTCGACCAGGACCTGACGCGGGAGAACTTCACGACCAGCGGCCAGATTTACACCAGCGTGCTGAACCGCGAGCGGCGCGGCGAGTACCTGGGCCGCGACGTGCAGATGATTCCTCACGTCACGGCCGAGGTCAAGCTCCGTCTTCGGCGGCTGGCCGTCGAGAGCAAAGCCGACGTGGTTTTCGTCGAGATCGGCGGTACCGCGGGCGACTTCGAGAACGGGTACTACATTGAGGCCATGCGGCAAATGGCTTACGAGGAAGGTCCCCAGAATGTGCTGTTTGTGGCCCTGACCTTCATCCTCGAGCCGCCCAGCCTGGGCGAGCAGAAGTCCAAGGCCGCCCAGCTCGGCATCAAGCAGTTGCTGCAGATGGGCATCCAGCCGTCGATCATAGCCTGCCGGGCCCGCAATGAAGTGACCGACAAGGTCCGCGAGAAGATCAGCGTCTACACCAACGTGCCCAAGGCCCGCGTCTTCAGCATGCACGATTGCGAGAGCATCTACCTGATTCCCTCGGCCATACGCGAGGCCCAGATCGATCAGCAGGCGATCCACCTGTTGAACCTGACCGACCGCGTCAAACCCTCCGTCGAGCGGCGCAAGTGGGCCGAGTGGGAGGCCTTCGTCAAGAAGATCCTTTCGCCCAAGAGCGAAGTGACTGTCGGCATAACGGGCAAGTACGTTTCGGTCCGCGACAGTTACGCGAGCCTGCTGATGGCCCTGGAGCATGCCGGGGCGCACCTGGGGGCGAAGGTCCGCACCAAGTGGATCGACACGACCAACGTGACCGACGGCAACGCAGCCCGCGCCCTGGCCGACGTTGACGCGATCATCGTGCCGGGCGGCTTCGGCATTCGCGGCACCAGGGGCAAGATGGCCTGTATCCGCCATGCCCGCGAGAGGGCCATGCCGTACCTCGGGCTGTGCTACGGCTTCCAGATGGCGGTCATCGAGTTCGCCCGCAACGTCTGCGGCCTGAAAGACGCCAACTCGACCGAGATCGAGGCCGATTGCAGGAATGCGGTCATCGACATTCTCCCCGAGCAGAAGAAGATCGAGGGCCTGGGCGGCAACATGCGACTCGGCGGCCGCGAGGTCGAGGTCCGCCCCGGTACCCTGGCGGCGAAGATTCTTGACGGGGCAACCTCGGTTCGCCTGCGGTTCCGTCACCGTTACGAGGTGGACCCTCAGTACATCGAACAACTGGAGTCGGCCGGGATGATCTTCAGCGGCAAGGCCCCGGACCAGCCGATCATGCAGATTCTGGAGCTCAATGACCATCCGTACTTCGTCGGCACCCAGGCTCATCCGGAGTTGACCAGTCGCCCCCTGCGGCCGAGCCCGTTTTTCGTGGGCCTGGTGGCGGCCGCCATGGGCCGCGAGGCCACCGGCATCAAGGAACAGCCCAAGGCCAGGGCCTAGTGCTCCGTCCCGGCAAGAACGACGGGTGCCATGGTCTGGCGCAGCCAGGCCATGACGAACCTTCGGGAGATGATCACGGCCTGACCTTCGGTCAGACCGTGGCACCCGCACCATCTCCGACCGTATCAGGGTCTTGGCCGGCGACGAGGATTGCGTTAAAACCACGACACTGGGTGATTAAATTGAGGTCCGGCACGTCTATTACTACTCTGCGAAGTGGCTCGCTACGTAGCACGAGTCATAGAAGCGTCGGGAGGAGATCGGATGTCAGAAGAGCAGAAAGAGGGTGAAGGGCTGCACGTCGACCAGGACTGGAAGGCCGAGGTCAAGGCCGAGAAGGAGCGGCTGGCCCGCCAGGGCCGCCAGAGGGAGGCGGCCGACAAGGCCAACCGGCGCAAGCGGGCCGAGGGCATCATCGGCGACGACGAGGGCGGGGCCGAGAAGCCGGGGCAGGGCGAGTTGCCTGCAGCCGACTTTGCGATGCTGGCTAACAGCCTGGCCGCCCAGGCCCTGATGATGATGGACCCGCGCACCGACCCCGAGACCGGCAAGTCCGCGATGAACCTTACCTTGGCCAAGCACTCGATCGATCTGCTGGGCATGCTCGAAGAGAAGACCGGGGGCAACCTCACGGACCAGGAGAAGTCGCTGCTCGACACCGTGCTGTACCAGGTGCGTATGGCTTACGTCTCGGCCTCGCGAACCATCTAAAGTTGGAGATCCGCCTTGGCAAGGTCCAGACCGATGCTGCTCTTGGTGGTCATGGTGGCCCTGGTCTCACTGGCCGCCGGCTGTTCGAAGAACCCCGTGACCGGCCGGTCCAATCTCATGCTCCTGTCGCCGCGGCAGGAAGTGGCTCTCGGGGCCGAAGCCGGCCCGAAGTTCGCCGAGCAGTTCGGCGGCCCCTACGCCGACCCGGTCATACAGCAATATGTGCGGAGCGTCGGGGCAAAAGTGGCCGCCCGGGCCGCTCGTCCCGGCTATCCTTACAAGTTCAGTTTTACCGTCCTGGACAGCGACGCGGTCAACGCCTTCGCTCTGCCGGGCGGTCCGATCTATGTGACCCGCGGGCTGCTGTTCGAACTGGACGACGAATCCCAACTGGCCGGCGTCCTGGCCCACGAGGCCACCCATGTTGCCGCCCGGCACAGCGCTCAGCAGATTTCCCGGCAAATGAGCTTCAGCGTTCTGACCTCCATCGCCTCGGCCGCCATGAGTAGAGGCAAGGCCCCGTCGCCGGGGGGGCAGGCCTCCAGTGCCGAACAGATCGCCAGACTGGTCGCCGGTCTGGCCGGCCTGCGCTACAGCCGCAAGCACGAGACCCAGGCCGACATCTACGGGGTCGATTTCCTGATCCAGGCCGGATACCAGCCGATGGGCATGGTCCGGGTGATGAAGATGTTCCAACGGAAAGAGCAGGAAGCCGGCGGCAGCGGCCCGGAGTTTCTGCGGACTCATCCCAATCCGGAGAACCGCGTCGAAACCCTGCAGGCCAGGATCGGCGAGAAGTACCCCGGGGCGGCGACCGACGCCCGGCTGGTCGTCGGCCGGCAGACATATCATGACAAGGTGCTGTCGCGACGCAGTCTGGTCAAGCAATATTCCAAGCCGCCCGCGAAGTAGGCGCATTGCTGCGAGGGCGACGATTCGTCAACGATAAGCCATCGGGGAGGAATGCTTATGGTGTCCAGAGACAGACTCTGCCTGGTTGCGCTGGCCCTGTTTGCGACGGCGGTTCTCGGCGGGTGCGGGGCCAAGGGCGATATCCGCGGCGGCCTGCTCCTGCAGGGGTTCGACACGCTGGCCTACCCCGGCCAGGAAATCACACTGACCGCGCGGCTGCAGGGCGGCGATTACCTCAAGGGCCTGGAGGGCTACCTGGTCGGTTTCTACCAGTTGCATCGCAAGCTTGGCCAGGCCCGCACCGACGACGAAGGGTTGTCCGAGATCACCTTCAAACCCGAAACGTCCGGCAACCACGTCATCCTGGCCAGGCTCGAAGACCCCGATGTCCGCAAGTACGCCGTTCCGGCGGTCGAGATCATCGTTGCCGCTCACGACAAATTTACGCCGATGGTAATCGTCGATCTGGACCGCACCATCGTCAAGAGCGGGTTCACCGAGGTGCTGGCAGATCGGGCCGAACCGATGGCCCACAGCGAAACGGTCCTGAGCCGGGTGGCCAAAGACCGCGTCATTGTCTACCTGACCCACCGGCCGGACATCTTTACCGAACAGTCGAAACGTTGGCTTCGCAAATACAATTATCCCACCGGGCCGCTCCTGGTAAGCACCCTCTCGGAGTTTGTCTCGGGCAGCAGGAAATTCAAGAGCGCCAGGATCAGCAAGCTCAAGGAATCGTTTCCCGCCGTCGCAATCGGCATCGGCGACAAGGCCGGCGACGCCGAGGCCTACCTGGCCAACGACATGCGGGCCATCCTGATTATCCACCCGGACAATATGCCCACGGCCGAGTCGGTTCGTCTCTGGATTCGCCGCCTTCGCCCACTGCCCGAGAAGGTCGAGGTGGTTGAATCATGGCCGCAGGTCGAGGAACTGCTGTTCGAGGGAAAACGACATCCTGTCTCCAAGGCCCTTGAGCGACTGGCTGAACTGGCCGAGCGGCGGAGCCAGGAAACTCTTGGGAATTCTCCGAAAACGCCGGATAAGAGTCGGGCCGCCAGGGACACCCACGCCGAAGGAGCCGGCCGATGAGCAGAGTGCGTCGCATCGCTATCGTGTTGGTTGCCGTGGTGTGGCTGGCCACGGCGGCCGGCGGCTGTATGAAAAGCCAACCCCTGGCCGCGGACCGGATGGAGCAACTGCACCGGCCAGGCCCCGGCATCTGGACTCAGGCCGAGCCCCTGGTCATGACCGTTGACGGCCGGACGCTGCCCAGCCGTGTGACCCTGGTGCGCGAACAGAGTCTGCGCCGCAGCATCGTCAGCCTGTCGGAAATGAGGGACCGCCTGTTCAATACCGACGGCGACCTGCGGCTGCTGATTTCGGACGAAGTGGCCGAGTCGGTTGCCTCGATGGTCAGGGAAATGGCCGAGCGGACCAAACGCTGGGGCGACACGGTACAGGAGTACCCCCGCAACAGCGGCCGCCGGGATTGGGCCAACGACACGGCGAGCATCCTGGCCTTGCTCTATGTGCTCGACCGCGGCGACGCGGTAGCCGATCCCCGCCAAGGCGCAGGTGCTCGGCGGTCGGACGTCTCGGTGATCGCCCCGGTGGTCAGGGCCATGATTACCTACATGATGAAGCGCATGGAAATCGAAACCCGCGGCCGCCAGAGGCTGCTGGGCACCCCGAGTGAGCGCCGGCTGCCGGTCGAATTCATCCTGCAGGGAGCATTCCGCCTGGCCGAGCTGCGCGTGCCGCCGGGGGCGCCGGACGAGGTGCTCCGTATTTTCGAGGAAGGTCCGCCCACGGCCGTCGGGGTGGAGAACCAGGTGCGCGACCTGCTGCTCAAGCTGCGCGCGGAGGCCGAGGAGGATCGCCGCCCGCCGGCTAACCGGAAACTCAAGCGGGCCATGCAGGCCGTGCCGCTGGCGCTCAACAACGTCGCCCGGCTGCTCGAACAGTGGAACAAGTTCTATCTGGTCAGCATGGAACTCGGCACCATCGGCGACCAGCAGGCCGTCAGCCTGGTGCTCGACGTGCAGCCCGGCCGCTCGGT